>JAZRWT010000274.1:0-4886 GCA_045599845.1 Candidatus Egerieisoma sp.
TACTGAGAACATGGTAGGTCACAAACTCGGTGAGTTTGCACCAACAAGAACCTTCAAGGGTCACGCAGGTAATCGTTAATAATCAATTAAAAACAGATTACAAATGAGTGTTCGTAAACATAATATGGCCGAGAGGCTTAAAGAGATAAAGAAACAGACAGCTATAGCAAAGCTGACTGACATTCCTACCTCACCTAGAAAGATGCGTCTGATAGCAGACATCATCAGAGGTGTTGAGGTTAACAAAGCTTTGGATATTCTCAAATATTCAAAGAAAGAGGCTTCCGTTCGTATGGAGAAGGTTCTCCGTAGCGCAATAGCAAACTGGGAGGCAAAGAACCCGGATGAAAGAAAGGAGTTGGAGAACGGTAATGTCATTGTATCAACTGTAATGGTTGATGGTGGCCGTATTCTTAAAAGAATCAGAACAGCCCCTCAGGGCAGAGCTGCAAGAATACGCAAACGTTCAAATCATATCACTATCATTGTAGGCAAAAAAGCCGTAAAGGAAGAGGAGACTAAATAATGGGACAGAAAACTAATCCAATCAGCAACAGACTTGGTATCATCCGCGGTTGGGACTCTAACTGGTACGGTGATTATGCCAATGGAATTCAGGAGGATTACAAGATTCGCAAATATCTTGACAACCGTCTTCCAAAGGCCAGCGTTTCCAAGATAGTAATTGAGAGAACTCTCAAGCTTATTACTGTTACTATTCACACAGCTAAACCTGGCGTTATCATTGGCAAGGGTGGTGCTGAAGTTGACAAACTTAAAGAAGAGCTCAAGAAAGTTTGTGGCAAAGAGGCTCAGATCAATATCTTCGAGGTCAAGAGACCTGATGTTGACGCCAACCTTATAGCTACCAACGTTGCAAGACAGGTAGAGGGCAGGGTTTCATACCGCAGGGCTATCAAGATGGCCATTGCTACAGCCATGAGAATGGGCGCAGAGGGTGTGAAAGTTCTTATCAGCGGTCGTCTTGGCGGTGCTGAAATGGCTCGCGCAGAGATGTTCAAAGAGGGCAGAACTCCTCTCCATACTTTCCGTGCAGACATTGACTATGCATTGGCAGAGGCCAATACAAAGGTAGGCGTTCTTGGTATCAAGGTTTGGGTTTGCAACGGTGAGGTTTATGGTAAGAGAGATCTTACTCCTAACGCAGGTGTTGCAGCAAATGCACAGGCTGCTTCAAACGCTCCAAGAGGCGAGCGCAGAGGTGGTGACCGCAGAGGTGGCAGAAATGACCGCAGACGTGGTGGCAACGGCCCAAGACGTAACAACAGAGAGCAGGAGTAATACTTGCTGTTTGCATACAAGAGAGAATCCTTGTTACATCTGTAGCAAGGATTCTTTTTTTGCGGAACAAGTGTAAATTCCGTACGGTATCAAACACGGTGCCTGGATATCAGCCGAAGCAAATACTGCAGAAATCCAATTCAATAAAGCTTGGTTTCAGCATTTATGTTCTTCCTTAACTTGTTCATATCCAATTCGAAATAGTGGATAGGAAATAATGCTTTTGGTTTCAAGGCGTTGGCGGCTTCAATAAAGGCCTTGTCGCTCATAGTGTAAGGGAGATTCTTTGGCAGGAAGGCAATGTCTGCTTCGTGAGGTATGCCGCTATCAGGATTGCTCATCTCCGGGATGAACTCGCTGTCACCGGCAAAATATATTATGAATTCATCTTCCGATTCCTTTTCGGGCTGGGTCATGAGAGTTATTACATATCCGTTGCCGTATCCTTTTGGATGGAACGGGCTGCCGTCAGGTTTCTTCTGGTTAATATTGTAGGCTGGCACTGCCTTTATTCCAATAAGACCGAAATTGCCGCTTACAATGCAGTTTTCTCCATTTGCAAGTTCCTTGCATGAATTTGTGAAACCATCGCTGTGCAAAAGGGTGGAAATGCCTTTGGCTGTTATGAAAACTGTGTTTTCATCCACTATAGGGGTAAGTGCCCGTGGGTCATAGTGGTCATAGTGGTCGTGGGAAATGAGGATTATGTTGGCTTTGGGCATGCCGTTGAAATCCGCCACTTCCGAGTAAGGGTCAGTATATATGGTATAACCGTTTTCAAGAGTCATTCTTATGCAGGCATGGCCTATGTGCTCAACGTCCATGAATCCGAGCGGCGTTGAGAAACGTTCTGTGCTGTTCATATTGAGCAATGATAAAAGTATAAGTAGTGTGCAGATCATCAGTCTTCAGGTATTTCATCGGTCTCTATAGCTGGTCTGTTATTGAGTGCTTCCCTGGCTTTGAGATAATCCTCGTCATTTACCATTAGCTTTATGGTAAGAAGGCCTGTGTTGGGCCAGGCTATACAGTTTAGATTCTTGTTGAAAACGGCGGCAGGTATTCCGCTGTCTTCAAGATATGCCCTGTCAAGTTCCGCCTTGAACAAATCTGAGTATTCTTTCAGTTCTTTCATAACATTTTATGTTTGTTGTCACGAATTTCAAAGTTAGCAACAAAGGGAGATAATTGCAAGCCGGGGATTTTGAAAATCATGTGTTTGAAAAAAGGTACCATTGAACTTTTCTGAATTATCAGAGATATTTTTTATAAATTTATAGCCTGAAAAACATTTACCTAATCATACCATGAAAAAACTTTATTTCCTTCTGATGCTTGCCGCCCTTGTTGTGACATCATCATGCAATTGCGGCAAATGCTGCAAGAAAACAGCTCTTCTGGACCTTGAAAAAATGCAGGCTGCAGACAGTGTTTTGAACGAAGCCATTGCCAACGGCAGAATGCCTGGTGCTGTACTGGCAGTTGTTGTAGATGGTGAAACCACTTATATGAAAGCTTATGGCAACAGGAGCGTGTTCCCTGACACTGTTCCTATGACAGTTGAAACCGTATTCGATATGGCTTCATGCAGCAAGTGCGTTGGTACAACAATGTCCATGATGCACCTTATGGAGCATGGCGGATTCAGACTTGGAGATAATGTTGATATGTACATCCCTGGCTTCCGCAACTGGGTTGATCCACAGACAGGGGAGGAGACACCTATAACCATCTATGACCTTCTTACACATGCTTCAGGCCTTCCTTCATACGTAAGTCCTGATGTTGTAATTGAGAAATGCGGTGTTGACGATCCTGATTCGCTCATGAGTTACATAGCACAGATGCCAAGGCTTTACAAACCTGGACAGGATTTCACATACAGCTGCCTCAACTTCATTACCCTTCAGAACATTCTTCAGAAGATTACAGGCAAGAAACTTTGTGACTATGCTACGGAGAACATTTTCAAACCTCTTGAAATGAACCATACCTGCTACAATCCTGCAGCAAACAACAATGAGGAAGTGATGGCACTTGTTGCACCTACTGAGAAGAAAGACAGTACGAGCTGCTTTGTAGGTGAAGTTCACGATCCTCTTGCACGTGTAATGAATCATGGAAATTCAGGAAACGCAGGAGTATTCTCCTGTGCAGAGGACCTTTGCAAAATTGCCAAATGCCTTATGAACGAGGGCAATTACAATGGCAAGCAGATCATAGGCAAGATAACCTTCCAGAAAATGATAACCGTTCCTACAGGCTACGAGCATCTTGGCCGCGCTCTCGGTTGGGACAAGCAGTCAGGTTATTCATGGAACAAGGGAAATCTCTTTACAGAGGATGCTACTATATGCCATACAGGATATACAGGAACATCTTTCGTTCTTGATACAAAGAACAAAGTTGCCGTTATCCTTCTTACCAACAGAGTACACCCATATGACAAAGGCGGTCTTGGCAGAATCACGGCACTTGTAAGCAACATTGCCGCGGCATCCGTTCTTTAACAATCAATGTTCCGCAGGGAAACGCTTTTCCCTCTGAACAGATGAATAGAGTCCAATGCAAAACAGAAATTAAGCAAGTACTATCGCTGTAAAATATTTTGTATAAAATCATATGAAAAGAATTTTCCTCATTATGATGTTTGCTGCTTTTGCAGTATCATCCTGCTGCAATTGCAATAATGGCAGCAAAAAGGCTCTGCTGGATCTTGAAAAGATGAAGACGGCCGACAGTGTCATAAATCAAACCATTGCCGATGGCCTTATGCCTGGTGCTGTTCTTGCTGTTGTTGTTGACGGCCAGACCGCTTACATGAAGGCATACGGTAACAGGAGTGTATTTCCTGACACAATTCCTATGACAGTTGAAACCGTGTTTGATATGGCTTCCTGCAGCAAGTGTGTTGGAACTACAATGTCAATGATGCATCTTATGGAGCATGGTGGCTTCCGTCTTACCGATCCTGTGAAGATGTATATCCCCGGATTCGAGGGCTGGGTTGATCCTGAAACCGGAAAGGAGACCGACATCACAATCCTTGACCTTTTTACACATGCATCAGGCCTTCCTTCATATGTAAGCCCTAATGTTGTAATCGAGAAGTGCGGAGTTGACGATCCTGATTCCTTGATGAACTACATCTGCCACATGCCAAGACTCTACAAACCTAAACAGGGTTATACATACAGCTGCCTCAACTTCATTACTCTGCAGAACATACTTCAGAACATCACAGGCCAGAAACTCTGTGACTATGCCACCGAGAATATCTTCAAGCCTCTTGAGATGAAGCATACCTGCTACAATCCTGCTGCGAACAACAACGAGGAAGTGATGGCACTTGTTGCTCCTACTGAGAAGAAGGACAGCGTAAGCTGTTTCCTTGGTGATGTTCACGATCCTCTTGCACGTGTGATGAATCACGGCAATTCAGGCAATGCGGGCGTGTTCTCCTGCGCTGAGGACCTCTGCAATCTTGCCAAATGCTATATGAACCAGGGTAATTTCAACGGCAAGCAGATTATCAGCAGAATTACCTACAAGAAAATGATAAGCATTCCTGCAGGTTACGAGCA
>JAZRWT010000275.1:0-9150 GCA_045599845.1 Candidatus Egerieisoma sp.
TGGAGCATCATCGGGACACTCCGAATGTAGATGATACGTCATGGATACTCGAGGAGTAAAGAAAAATTTCATTTTTCAGACAATAACCTATGGACTTTAGTCCATTAGTAATTTAGTATTTTTTACAGCGATGGCATATTCAAGGAACATACTTGTGGTAAGGCTTTCAGCCTTGGGTGATATACTGATATCCGTGCCTCTGGTAAAGGCCTATGCCGCAGCCAATCCTAAAGTATTGTTCACCTTGCTCTATGCGCCTGTAACAGAAGAATTTTTCAAAGGTATTGAGAACGTGAGATTCATCCCTGATCCTTTGAAGAAAGAGAAGGCCGGTGTGGCCAAGGTTATCAAGTTCGCAAGGCGGATTTCAAAGGAGGCAAAGGAACAGGGAACGCCAATAACTATGGTAGCGGACATCCATGATGTTCTCAGGACAAAGGTTCTGCGCAGCTGGTTCAAGGTGAATGGAATCAAATGTGCCTCCATTGACAAGGGACGTTCCGAGCGCAAGGCTCTTACAAGGGAGAAGAACAAAGTGTTCGCTCCAATAAAAAGTTCCATGCGCAAATATGAAGAGGTATTTGTAAAGTCAGGGCTCAAGGATTTGAATGTAAGCTCTTCTCAAGGAGATATAAAACATCTTTCACCATCGGCGTACAGGAAAATAGGAATAGCACCGTTTACTGCTGAAAAAGGCAAGCAATGGCCGCTCGAGTATGTGGAAGAGAGCATCAGGATTCTCAGTGCAGACCCTAACAACCGCATTTTCCTTTTTGGCGGAGGAAAATCCGAGGTGCAGTTTCTCTCAACCATGGCTGAAAAGTATCCGAATACCGTTTCTGAAGCCGGTAAGCACAAACTCATAGAGGAAGCGGCAATCATAGCCGATCTGGATGTTATGGTAACCATGGATTCAGCAAACATGCACCTTGCTTCAGTTGTGGGAACAGCTGTGATTTCAATATGGGGCGCAACCCATCCATACGCAGGTTTCTATGGTTACGGCCAGAATCCTGACTGGGCAATGGGTCTTGACATGCCTTGCAGACCTTGCTCGATTTATGGAAACAAGCCTTGCACCAAGGGGGATTATCCATGCCTTCGCGGAATAAAACCTCAGGATTTGGTTGACAGAGTAATAAAACTAACTGCGGAGCTGAAATAATAATGTCAACCGAGTCAATAGAACGGAATCAGGAATACACTGCCACTGTGGTAAGGCACACTGGCAGTAATTATATTCTAAGTAAATTGCCGGAATGGAATCCTTTTCCAGCTGTAATAAGAGGAAAATTGAGGCTCAAGGGTGTTAAGACCACAAATCCTGTTGCTGTTGGCGATATTGTTGAATACCGTTACGAAAGCGGCATTTCACAGGTTGACGGCAACACCCCCGTTGTGATTACCTCCGTTGCTCCGCGCAGGAACTATATAATAAGAAGGGCAGCCAATCTAAGCCGCCAGTACCATATTATAGCAGCCAACCTTGATCTTGCGCTTCTGGTTGTAACAATGGATTTCCCTGAAGTGAAATGGCCGTTCATAGACCGCTTCCTGGTTACCTGCGCTGCATACGGAGTTCCTGTAAAAATTGTTGTGAACAAGATGGATCTGGTTATGGCCAATGAGCAGGTGAAAGAAAAATATGAACTGTTCAGGATAATATACAGGCACCAGGCCGGATATGAAATAATAGAATCATCAACTATCGCAAGTGGAAAAAAAGAAAGACAGGATAAAGGTGTGGAAGCCATAAGGGAACTCTGCCGTGGAAAGAAAGTGCTGCTCTGCGGTCAGTCCGGAGTTGGGAAATCTTCCTTGATAAATGTTTTGAATCCTGAACTGAATCTCAAGACGGCTGATATTTCAGATGCCAACAATCAGGGCAAGCATACCACCACTTTTTATCAGATGCATCCTCTGCCTGAAGGCGGATGGGTGATAGACTCTCCCGGAATCAGAGGTTTCGGTATAGTTGATCTGCGTGAAGACGAACTCAGTACTTATTTCCCTGAAATGCTTCGCGTTAGTTCAGATTGCAGATTCACGCCTTGCTCGCATACTCACGAGCCAGGCTGTGCGGTAATTAAATGCGTTGAGGAAGGCATCATTTCAGAAGAAAGATACAATTCATATTTAGGTATGCTGGAAGACAACAACGAGGGGAAGTATAGAAAATAATTGACCTATGAGAAAATTTTCACTCAATAGAGAAGTCCTGAGACTTTCGGTTCCAAGCATCTTTGCCAATATCACATTGCCTTTGGTAGGCATGATTGACATGGTGCTTGCAGGAAAAATAGGGACTACGACCTGCATAGGAGCTGTGGCAATTGCCACAATGCTTTTTGACATGCTGTACTGGAACATGTCCTTCCTGCGTCTTGGTACAAGCGGACTGGTTGCGCAGGCGTTCGGCCGCAAGGATCAAAGAGCTGCCATAATGGCCTTTGTAAGGGGTGTATGCACCTCCACTGCAATAGCAATGCTGATATGGGCAATACAATACGTATTTGTGGATTGCGTTCTTTATTTCACCAACACCTCGCCCGAAGTGGAAAGGCTGGCAAGAAGCTACTACTTCATCCGTATCTGGGCCGCACCCGCTACACTTGGCCTCTATGTTTTCAAAGGTTTCTTTATTGGAATGCAGAACGCAACGGCGTCAATGATTGTTGACCTTGTTGTGAATATAGGAAACATTGTCCTGAGCCTGGTTTGTGTGGCCGTTTACCTAATGGGCTTTGACGGAATTGCAATGGGAACACTGCTGGCACAATATCTGGGCCTGATTGTTGCCATAACAATAATGCTAATAAAATACAGGAAGATGTTCTCCTGCCTTGGAGGAAAGAGTTTCAAGGAACTAGCAAAGGAAGTTTTTGACAGAAGTGAGATAGTCAAGTTCTTCAGCCTGAATTCCAACCTGTTCATACGTTCTCTTGGGATGCTCTGCATATACTGCGGATTCACGGGACTTTCCGCGAATTATGGCGATACAATGCTTGCCGTGAATGCTATCATTCTGAAAATACTCATGCTGTACTCGTTCTTCCTCGATGGTTTTGCATACGCAGGTGAGGCTCTTACCGGAAGGTTCATTGGCGCAGGAGATTCATTGAATCTCAAAGGCACTGTAAAAATAGTGTTCCGCTGGTGCTGGGGGATATGCATTGTCTCAGCCATCATATATTTTCTCTGGATGGAGAATCTGGTTGCTTTCTTCACCGACAACAGGTCCGTGATCGCCACAGCAATGCATTACAAGGCCTGGCTCATCATACTGCCGGTTCTCAGCTGCGTTGCCTTTACATGGGATGGAATTTACATTGGCGCCACAGCTTCAAAACCTATGAGAAATTCGGTAATACTTTCCGTGGTAGGTTTCTTTGTATTCTATTATTGCACAAAGGGAAGCATGGGAGTGAGCTCTATCTGGGGCGCATATCTGCTTCACGTAATAATAAGGGGAATTTATCTCACGCTTGTTCACAAGAAGTACATCACTCTGCACACATAGGCATAATTGCCTGTTCTGCTGGAATTGCCTTTACCGGTCAAAGACTGCAACTTTGTACCGTGAGCTTGGAATTGATTGTTCTGCAAAAATTACTTTTACTGCCAAAATGCCTTTTTGAATTTTTACTAATGTGCCGGCACAGGAGCGAACATTGTATGAAGCACCTCAAGACTTTTCAGTTCTATAGTGTGGCCAAGATGTAACGAAAGGTATGAAAGCATTCCTTGAATGAGCGAATTTCTGGTGACACCGTTGCTTCTAACCTCATCCATTCTTTGAAAATCAGTATTAAGGAGCTTCCAGAGCAGATTGCTTTCCACTGGCGATAGATATGAAATCCCGGGGATTTTTTGCTCCGGGCTTTCAAACGAACCCGTGTTCAGGGCAAAGATGCCAGTCCTGTTTTCATCATAATTGTTTTGCGGCCTGAATCCTATAATGGAACTCAAATGGAGCAGAAACATTATTGGGAAATTCGCAAGTCCGTTTTCCTTTGCTGCAAGCATCTGCGTTGTGGTCTGAAGGAAGGTGAAAAGAGTTTGATTGGGTTCTTCCTCTACAACCGTTTTAAGGAAGAGTTCGCTCATGAACATTGCAATGCATCCTTTGAGCATATTGTTGCGGATGGGACTGAGTTCAAGTGCCCTGGAAACTTCCTTGATAGAGGCCATGGTTCCGTTGGCCTTGGAATACAGGCAGAGATTCAATATAGCAAGAGGATGGAAAATCTGCATGCCGCCACGGCTGCCGCGTTTGCCCATTCCGTGAGCATAAACGGCGGTTCTGCCATGCTTGCTTGAATAGCACTGCACAACAAGCGATGATTCCGCATGCTTTATTGTCCTAAGGACTATGACGCTATCTTCCTCTAACATGTTTTTATATTTTCCGCTCCCGGGCTATACAGAACTTGCCGCTTTTCGCAAGTTTTCGCATTCCAGCAAGTTCCCTCCCTCCGCTAGGCCGCTGATGCGGCCCTTGGTTTTCCGCTTGGTGGCGGCAGTCACTTCATCTGAAAAACTTTGCCTTTCCTGGGCAAAGCTTTTTCATATTCCAGTGCCATGCCGCTGCATCCGCTCATGTTTTTGCTCTCAAATTAGGGTTGTCAGCCACTTTGGTCCACTGTTCAGTTGCGGTTTTGTCTGTTTCGAACCCAATTTGGTCACGTTTTAGTCCCAAAACGTGACTGTTTGCCCATCCGGACCATTGTTTGGTCACGTTTTAGCCCCAAAACGTGACTGTTTGCCGTTTTCGCAACTTGTTTGGTCATGTTTTAACCCCAAAACGTGACTGTTTGCCGTTTTCGCAACTTGTTTGGTCACGTTCTTGCCCCAAAACGTGACTGTTTGCCGTTTTCGCAACTTGTTTGGTCACGTTTTAGTCCCAAAACGTGACTGTTTGCCCATCCGGACCATTGTTTGGTCACGTTTTAGCCCCAAAACGTGCCCGTGGAAAGGAGTTTGCAGAATTCGGCAAGGGCACGGCTCCTATGAGAGATGCGGCATTTGACATCCATTCCCAGCTGGGCGAAGGTGAGTCCGTTGTAGCCTTCGGGAGAAAATACCGGGTCATAACCGAATCCTTCGGTACCAACACGCTCGAATGTAATGCTTCCCTTCATTATGCCTTCAACAACATATTCCTTGCCTTCACTGTTTATGTAAGCAATGGCCGTGCGGAACTGTCCGCTTCTATCGGGGGCATCCTTGAGGTCTTCAAGGAGTTTGTCAATATTCTTGTCGGGATCCTTTCCTTCACCTGCGTAGCGGGCGGTGTGAACGCCTGGCGCTCCGTTGAGCCAGTTCATTTCCAATCCCGAATCATCTGCAAATACAGGCTTGTGAACCCTGTCCCATATATACCGGCACTTCTGCATAGCATTTTCCTCAAGCGTGCTGCCGGTTTCAGGAATATCCTCCGTTATGCCAAGTTCGGAAGGAAGAATAAGTTTGAAATCATTGCCAAGATATGCCTGTGCTTCCTTGACCTTGTTCCTGTTCTGAGTAGCGAAAATTATTTCCATGCACAAATTTACAGCTTACCAATCATAAATTCAAGTTTCGCATATATGCGAAACACCTATTTTGAGGCATATATGCCTATGAAAAAGTCCCTCTCTTAAAAAGTCGCGTAGCGACCGCACCGGATGGTGTGCAATCCCCCTCGGGGGCGCAGACGTAAGTCTGCGGGCGTATTGACAATAATGAAAGATTGCTCCCAAGAAAGGCAAAGGTACCGGTAGCCTCACAGTCCGTCAAGGCCAAGACAAGCGCCTGCGGCGGCCTTGACAGAAAGTTCGGCTACCACTCAGAGTGGCCTATCTTGGAATCAATCGGGAAGTATGAACAAAAATAACGAAATAACGGCTCAAAACTGTAAACAAAAATCAGGACGGGTCAGGGTCTAAAAATAAAAAGAGACTGCTCTAAAAAGCTATAGACTTTTTAGCAGAAGGATTCAGGGAGAGGGTAAAACACCAGAAAAGTGAGGTGGGAAGAAGTTTCGCAAGCCCCCCTAAGTTCTTGAAAAAGGAATAAATTAAATGCTTGCGAAACTTGAGTGATAAATCCTATCTGTATGTATTGAAAAAATAAAAATGGCTTTAAAATTGCAGTATGTGTTTTTTGAGTATATTTGTTATTTGACCTTTATTTATAAAAGTGTGAAGAATATGAAGAATTTTAAATTGGCAGCTGCTTGTATCCTGATGCTGCTTGGAGCTGCAGCTGGTGCGGCAAGGGCTCAGGAGCAGAATTTCAATGCGGGTAAGAATCTTGAGCTCCAGTATGATGTGCTCAAAGCCCTGCAGTCCGGATTTGTGGACAGTGTGAAAATAGACAAACTTGTTGAGACCGGCATACATGCCATGCTGCGTTCATTGGATCCATATACACAGTTCATTCCAATGGAGGAACAGGAAACTCTTGAAATGATGACACAGTCAACTTACGGAGGAATGGGATCTACAATCAGGAAATATCCTGAGGATTCACTTGTTACTGTGATTGAGCCATACAAGCTTTCCCCTGCGGCAAAGGCCGGGCTGGAGCCTGGTGACAAAATACTCCTTATAAACGGTACGGATGTAAAGCCGTTGAGCGCAGACCAGTGCAGCAAAATGTTGCGCGGCACACCGGGAACCACCCTTGATCTTGAACTTATCAAAGGACGCAGCGGGCAGAAGACCAGACTTACAATTACAAGGGAGAAGATTCATGTTCCGGATATTGCATGGTACGGAATGCTTGAAAACAAAGTGGGATATATAAGACTTACGGGATTCACTGCAGGAGGCGCCCAGACTACACGTGATGCAGTTGTGGATTTGAAGAAGAAAGGAGCTGAATCGCTCGTCCTTGACTTGAGGAGCAATCCGGGAGGTTTGCTTGATGAGGCCGTTAAGACAGTCTCTATCTTTGTTCCAAAGGGAACCAAGGTTGTAACCCAGAAGGGACGCGGGGAATCGAACGTTTCAATTTACAAGACAACGGAAGAGCCGGTGGACACACTTATTCCTCTTATGGTATTGGTAAATTCATCAAGTGCATCGTCTTCAGAAATAGTTACAGGCGCCATACAGGATCTGGACCGTGGCTTCATAGCAGGCCAGAGGACATACGGAAAGGGACTGGTACAGGGAATGGCTCCTCTGGGTTACGATGCGGTGCTCAAACTTACGGTTGCCAAATATTATACGCCAAGCGGACGTTGCGTACAGGCCATTGATTATTCCAACAGAAGGGAGGACGGAAGTGTTGGAACCATTCCTGATTCTCTAAAGAAAGAGTTCAAGACACTTGTCAAGCACAGGAGTGTGTATGACGGCGGCGGAATAACTCCTGATTCACTCATAAAGGAAGAAAGTTATGCACGTGTGGTATATTCAGTGGTTAGCAACGCAATCACGGAGGATTTTGCCATCAAATATTACAAGGAGAACCCTCAGATTGCATCTCCTGCGGAATTCGAGGTGGATGACAGGATATATGACCAGTTCGTAGAGTTCGCCTCCAAACAGGATTTTGATTTCAGGAGCGCTTCGCTGGCTGAACTGGAGCACATAATAGAGGATGCCAAGAAGGAAGGACTTTATGAAGACTCGAAAGAACTCTTTGACGGGCTCAAGGACAAACTCACTGTAACCAAGGAGGAGGCTTTGAGGAAGAACAGGAAAGCAATATCGTATTTCCTTGGCTCAGATATAGTTGCAAAATATTATTACACAGAAGGCGAAACCGAGTTCTCAACCAGGGGTGATGACCAGTTGCAGCAGGCTGTCAAAGTTTTTTTGCAATTGGGTAAATAATGCGTATCTTTGCAACCCCCTAAAATAGGGTAGAATAAATATAATTAAAAGATTAACAATTAATTATGCCTACAATTCAACAGTTAGTTCGCAACGGTAGAGTGACTATTGAGGATAAATCAAAGTCACCTGCGTTGGATGCATGTCCTCAGAGACGTGGAGTTTGTGTGCGTGTTTACACAACAACTCCTAAGAAGCCTAACTCAGCAATGCGTAAGGTTGCACGTGTTAGGTTGACAAATCAGAAAGAGGTGAATGCCTACATCCCTGGCGAAGGACACAACTTGCAGGAGCACTCAATTGTGCTTGTAAGAGGCGGTCGTGTAAAGGACCTTCCAGGAGTACGTTATCACATTCTTAGAGGCGCTTTGGATACTGCTGGCGTAGATGGACGTTTACAGTCACGTTCACTTTACGGAGCAAAGAGGCCAAAAGCCTCAAAGGCCGGAGCAAAAGCTAAGAAGTAAGTCATTAATCATTTAAATTAAAAAGAAATGAGAAAAACGAAGCCTAAAAAGAGGATTCTACTTCCTGATCCTAAGTATCATGATGTGTCAGTGACACGTTTTGTGAACAATCTTATGTTGCAGGGGAAGAAGAGTATCGCTTATGCTATTTTTTACGACTCAATTGACATGGTCGGCGAGAAGATGAAAGATTCTGACAAGGCTCCTCTGGAGATTTGGAAGAAAGCTTTGGAAAACATCACACCGCAGATTGAGGTAAAGAGCCGCAGGGTTGGTGGAGCAAACTTCCAGGTTCCAACCGAGATTCGTCCGGATAGAAAAGTTTCTTTGGCTATGAAGAACATGATTCTTTATTCAAGGAAGAGATCCGGCCGCTCAATGGCTGAAAAATTAGCTGCAGAGATACTGGCTGCATACAATAATGAGGGTGCTGCCTTCAAGAGAAAGGAGGATATGCACAAGATGGCAGAGGCCAACAAGGCGTTTGCACACTTCCGTTTTTAGTACTTGTCAATATTAAATGAGTAGAGATTTAAAGTATACAAGAAACATTGGCATCATGGCCCACATTGATGCCGGCAAGACCACAACTTCGGAGCGTATCCTGTACTATACAGGAAAAACGCATAAGATTGGAGAGGTTCACGAGGGGGCTGCCACAATGGACTGGATGGTTCAGGAGCAGGAGAGGGGTATCACCATCACTTCTGCCGCCACCACGGCATTCTGGCATTATGCAGGGGAAACCTATCAGATCAACCTGATAGATACTCCGGGCCACGTGGATTTTACCGTCGAAGTTGAGCGTTCTCTTCGTGTGCTGGATGGTACGATCGCTACTTTCTGTGCTGTCGGAA
>JAZRWT010000276.1:0-2805 GCA_045599845.1 Candidatus Egerieisoma sp.
GTAGCGTATAGTTACAGTGCTTTTCTCTTTGTCTTCTTTCACTCTCATTGTTCGTACAACCTAAATAAACATAGGTAAAGATAGACAAAAATAAGGACATACGCAATAGCAATTTGCTTACGATTTTTCAGTAAAAACGGCCTTCGAAGGCCGTAATTCAATGTTTTTGTATTTTTCGCTATGGTTGGAAATCATAGCATTGTTACGTAATCTGTGAAATCGTTCGATACTATGCTTGTACCGGTACCATTACCGCGCAGATTGATGTATCGGGAATGATGGCGGCCGTTGATGTAAGGCTTACAGGCAGATTTGCCGGAGCGTTGAGCATTGCAAATATGTCACGCTTCACATTGTGGTCCGGAATCATAGGATAACCAACAGCAATCCTCAACCACTTGAAACCGCAATCCTGCTCAAGTTTCACGGTTGCAGATACGACGGCAGCCTCAACCAGCCTTGCGCAGAGACTGGCACGCAGCAGATGTTCGAAACTCTTGTGGTCAGTATAGTCTGAAACGCTCTTGTCATATGCTGTGGCAACCATGAATCCCACAGACTTGTCCACAGGAACCTCAGGCATATATCTGACTGATTCCGCACCTAATTTCTCGTTCAATTGCTTTCCTGAAAAGAAATCAAGCATAAGATCAACCTGGATGGAACCATCGGAGGCACATTTTTCAAATTCAGCCTTGGCCTGCGCCAACAATTCCGATGCGTTCTGCGCTTTGTCAAAAGAAATTGGTACCATTGTTCCTGCACCACTGACAGCTGCATTTCCAAGCATCTGTTCCAGCGTTCCCTTGAATCCCCAGAAATGAAGAAGTTCAGCCCAATCTATATATTGTTCCAATTCATCTATTGATATATTCCTGTCAAGAAGCAAACTGCCCTGAAATGAACAATGTTTCCACAATGCATCAGTAGAAGGAGCCATCGCCATAAGTTTGGTAAAAGGAAGGCCATACAATGATGTCACAACCTCTGTCCTGCTTTCTGGTTTTGCCTCAGCGCCTGCCTTCTGTGATTTTCTCTCGAAATTCTCCCTTATCCTTCGCTGGGACTCTTTCAAATCGTTGACATAGGCAGGATTCAGAACAATTCTCTTTGCCATTGCGGCTGCAGAAGAAGCATCAGTATTGTAGAAGACTCCGCCCTCATAAAGGGTATCAAGTTTCATTGCCGTATGTACAGCAGAAGTAGTTGCACCGCCAACAAGGACAGGAATGAGCCTGCCACAAGACTTGATTATTCTCTCAGAATTCTCCTGAAGCATCCTTACAACCACCTCCATCTGTTCCAGGGAAGGAGTAATAAGGCCGCTCAGACAAATCACATTCACCTTTTCCGCAACGGCTCTCTCAACTATGGCATCCGGTTCAACCATAACGCCCAGATCAATCACATCAAGCGCATTGCAGGAAAGAACTATTGAAACTATATTCTTGCCTATGTCGTGGACATCGCCCTTTACCGTGGCAATCAGCACCTTGCCGTTCCTGCTTCCTCTTTCAGAATCCAAGGCGCCTGATGCGGAAATATATGGTTGCAGCACCTGCACAGCATCACGCATGACCTTTGCGCTCTTTACCACCTGAGGGAGGAACATCTTGCCCTGATTGAACAAAGAGCCCACCTTGTCCATTCCGTTCATCAGAGGACCCTGGATTATTGCCATAGGGCTGGAATATTCGGCCACGGCCTGTTCCATCAGGATGCTTATCCTTGCGCTGCTGCCTGAAATCAAAGCATTGACTATCTTCTGTGAAACAGTCTCGTTGCTCTGCACATAGGATTTATCCTCCTTGCTCACGGCTCCGTTCTTTGCGGCAAGTTCCTTTTCCTTGACCTCCTGAGCAAACGCCACCAGCGCCGATGTGGCATCCTCACTCCTGTTGAAAATCAGATTTTCAATGAGAGAGAGCATCCCAGCATCTATGTTCTCATAAATCTGCAACATCGATGGATTCACAATGGCCATGTCCAGACCTGCATTGATGGCGTGGTACAGGAAAGCGCAGTGCATTGCACTCCTTATGGTATTGTTGCCCCTGAAGGCGAACGAAAGGTTGGAAACGCCGCCTGAAGTCTTGCAGCCAGGCAGATTCTCCTTTATCCATCTCACAGCCTTTATGAAGTCTGCGGCATAGTTGGCATGCTCCTGCATACCAGTGCCGATAGTCAATATATTTACGTCAAAGATTATGTCAGAAGGAGCGAATCCAAGTCTGTTAACAAGCAATTCGTATGCTCTGCTGCATATTTCTATCTTGTGTTCATAGCTCACAGCCTGACCCTTCTCATCAAAGGCCATCACTATGACTGCGGCGCCCAGGTCGAATGCCGTGCGCGCTTTCCTCAGGAATTCCTCCTCCCCTTCCTTCAGACTGATGGAATTGACCACGCAACGTCCGCAGCAGTTCTTCAGACCCTCTACAAGAACATCCCAGTGGCTTGAATCGAACATGAAAGGAACCTTGGCAATGGCCGGATCTGCAGACATATATCTTACGAAGTCTCCCATTGTCTGCACGCTGTCAGACATCGGGTCATCCACATTTATATCTATTATTGTGGCTCCGTCCTCTATCTGCTTGCGGGCAATGGCGGCAGCTGCCTCAAACTTGCGTTCCTTGATAAGTCCTGCGAATTTCGACGAGCCTGATACGTTCGTGCGTTCACCTATATTGATAAAATTGTTCTTCTGCCTGTTCACAAGAAGCAGTGACAGACCGCTGAGCCATAAATCATTGATATTGCCGGATTGCTCTCTTCCGGGAATAGTATCGGATTCCGGAAATG
>JAZRWT010000277.1:0-3367 GCA_045599845.1 Candidatus Egerieisoma sp.
CAATTATTGCCGTACCTGCATACAATTTGTCCGTAGTGCTTTCTCCGTAACCGGCCCCGGCATTCACATAGCCGCAGATATATTTTGCACTGGCAGATTCAACTGCATTTATCAGGCGCTCGTAGAAGCCCGCGTTCTGCACACAGGCCGCAGGATTCAGAATTATACCTGCACCATTGAGAACGGCCTTTGCGCCTGGATTTTCAACAGCTGAAGCATCGGAACCTATTTCAATTGCAAATTTAACTGTAGGGGCGGTTGCAGAGCTTATGCTGAAAACAAGATTGGCGGATATTTGAACAGGAAGAGAATCTAACAATATCACTCTGTCATCCTTGAGGGATGAAGCGCCTGAAAACCATCTCCCCATATCACCGTCTATGAAATTCTTCACACATATTCCAAGTATCTCCCCGGAATGTATCACCGCTGCTGCATCGAAAAGATTACCACCAAGTTTCAGAGGCAGTCCTGCAACCACGCTCACCCTCATATTGGACGTGAAATCCACCAGACGCCTCAAAGCTTCCAGAGAAGTCTTGAGAAGGTCTGAATTAAGGAAGAGATCCGCACAGGTGTACCCGCTCAATGAAAGTTCAGGAAAAAGTACAATGTCACAACCCTTGTCCTCCGCCTTTTCAACCAGTGTTTCTATTCTGCTTAAATTTTCAAAAGGGTTGGCCAGCGCTACGCAAGGCACCGCTGAAGCCACCCTTATAAAACCATATTTGTTCATATTACAGTTCAAGCCCCTGTTTGAGTTTCTCAACGTAAGCATCAATATCGCTCATTCTCTTAGGTATATTGATTCTCTGAGGACATTTTGTCATACACAGGCCGCAGGTAATGCAATGGTTGGCCTGCCTTACACTTGGAACAGCCCTGTCGTAACCTACGAGGAATGCCCTGCGTGCCTTTGCGTAACCTTCGTCTGCCTTGCTTGAAACAACCTCACCGGCATTCACGCACTTGTTGTAGTGTGAGAAAATTCCAGGAATATCGAGTCCGTAAGGGCAAGGCATGCAATACTTGCAATCGGTACAAGGAATGATAGGATAACCTGAATATACCTTGGCAACCTCATCAAGGAGTTTGAACTCATCATCTGAAACAGCCTCGAATGAGTTGAATGTCCTTAAATTGTCCTGCAGGTGATCCATATATGTCATGCCGCTCAAAACGGTGAGCACCTGAGGGAATGAACCGCAGAAACGGAATGCCCAGGAAGCAACGGACTGTGTTGGACGCTGTGACTTGAGCTGATTTGCAAGGAAATCAGGAACGTTTGAAAGCCTTCCGCCAAGAAGAGGTTCCATTATGACTACAGGAATGTTCCTTGCTGCCAGATCCTCATACAGACGTTTCGATGTCATGCTCTCCTCGGATGGATACTCCCAATCCACGTAGTTCATCTGAATCTGAACGAAATCCCAATGCACCTTCTCGTGGTATTCCATAAGCAGGTTCCAGGCTTGTTCATCGCCATGGAAAGAGAATCCAAGGTGACGGATCACGCCTTTGGTCCTCTGTTCACAGAGCCAGTCAAGAAGGCCGTTTTCAATGAACCTTTTGTTGAAACCTTTGGAATCGGAGATGCTATGGCAAAGGAGGAAATCTATATAACTGGTCTGCAATCTCTTGAGTGAGCGCATGAGCATATCCTTACCTTCCTGAAGGGAATCGTCCTTATGATAATTGCTGAGTTTTGTTGCAAGATAGAAAGACTCCCTAGGGTGTCTTGCCAAAGCATTGCCGGTGGCCTCCTCGCTCAAACCCTTGAGATATTTAGGAGCAGTATCGAAATAATTCACGCCGTGTGCTATTGCATAGTCAACCAAAGCGTTGATTTCTTCCTGATCCAAAGCTACATTTTCACCCTGATCGTTGGTGAGCCAAGGCCATCTCATGCAACCGTAACCTAGCAGGCTGGCATTAACACCTTCAAGATTGTCAAAATGTCTGTAAGGCATACCTTCTACAGGCACCTCTCCAAGAGCCTCCTGGGCGAAATCAGCTGCGCCCTTCTCTTCAGAACCTTTAGCGCCGCATCCCTGCAAAGCGCCTGCAACCACTCCTGCAGCGCCAAGAGTCCCGGCAGCCTTGAGGAAAGAACGTCTGTTCAAATCTATATTCTGTTTCATAATTTTCACTTCAATTTCTTTTGTTTGTAATTCTAAACTCAAATTTCGCAAGCATTTGATTTATTCCCTTTCAAGAACCTGCGGGAGACTTGCGAAACTTATTCGTACGGGATTATCAGATGGTTCTATGAATATCAAGACCTTCAACGAAGATAGCGCTCAAAGGCCTTACAGGACACAGATTCTCGCACTTGCCGCAACCTATGCACTTGTTCTCGTCAACAACCGGAATCTTTGGAGAGCTTGCATCACCGTTCACAGTATGCATCATGGTAATGGCACCTGCAGGGCAAGTCCTTGAACATTTACCGCAATGATCCTTTGCACTGGCCTCAAGACATCTTTCAGCCACAACAACCGCAGTTCCTATCTTTATTGATGACTTTTCTTCCACTGCGATAGGTTTGATAGCTCCTGCAGGACATACATCGGCACAGTTGGTACACTCAGGTCTGCAGTAGCCTTTCTCATAACTCATATAAGGCTGCATGAAAGACATAAGGTCTGAAGATGGTCTGAGAACTCCGTTAGGGCATTTGCTTACGCAGAGCTGGCAGCCTGTACAACGGCTGTGGAAATGTTTCACGCTGAGTGAACCGGCAGGAACCAGTCTGGAATTCCTTACCGGGGCCTCCTTAGGCATAACATCTGCCAGAGCGCCGTCCTGGGCGAATAGTTTTGGAGTGGCCATTGTGGCTGCAAGACCTCCGGCCACAACTGCTGCGCTTGCTATGAACTCCCTCTTGCCATTGTCAATATTCTGTGAGGCCTTGCAGCTCTCACAGGCGGCCTTGCGCCGTGCGTTCACTTCATCAACGCTTACAGGTTTTACGCTGCCGCCCTTAGGTCCAACCCATTTGTATGAAATAGCCTTCTCCTTGCAATTCTCCAGACAATCCATACATGCTACGCAACGTGAATAATCTATGGTATGGTTGCTTGTGTTTATGCAGGAAGCCTTGCAATTCTTTCCGCATTTCGTGCAATTCACGCACTTTGCAGTATCAATGACAGGTTTGATGAAACTGTATTTTGAAAGCCAGCCGAGCACTGTTCCAACAGGGCATATTGTATTGCACCAGGTTCTGCCGTTTCTCCATGCAAGAACTGCAAGTACAACGAGAGTGATTATGGCAACCACCAGTGTTGACATTCCTTTAACCCAAACCTCCGTTGTATAGAAAGCGTAACTCCCGGAGCGCTCTGCAAAATATGCGAAGATATTG
>JAZRWT010000278.1:0-1505 GCA_045599845.1 Candidatus Egerieisoma sp.
GGGAACCACCAAGGAGATTTTTGCAAAGATTGAGAAACACACAAAGTGAAACACCCCCGCCCCGGTGGGGCATGCCGCTACCACTACGTTCCAGCGGGTGTTTCCGCTGCTTCGACTTTCCTTCGAAAGTCTCGCTGACGCTCCAACACGGCGCTGATGCGCCTTTTTAGTCATCCACTTTGTATTGAACTTACTCGTGCATTGCTTTCCAGAGCATATCCTTGAGTCCAGGAATTCCCTGCCCGGTTACGGATGATATGAATATGGTTGGAATCTTCCTAGGCAGATGAGGCCTGATTTCCGCCATAAGCTCCTCATCAAGAAGGTCTGATTTTGAAACGGCCAGAACACGTTGCTTGTCAAGAAGTTCAGGATTATATTTCTTGAGTTCGTTGAGAAGTATCCTGTATTCCTTAAGAATATCCTTGCTGTCTGCGGCAACCATGAAAAGAAGCACGGAGTTCCTCTCTATATGTCTTAAGAACCTGTATCCCAATCCTTTGCCTTCTGAGGCACCTTCAATTATTCCTGGGATATCTGCCATTACAAACGAGCGGTCATCGTAATATGACACAATGCCTATGCTAGGCTCCATGGTAGTGAACGCATAATCTGCAATCTTTGGTCTTGCAGCAGACACTGTAGATAGCAATGTGGATTTGCCGGCATTAGGGAAACCCACCAGTCCTACGTCTGCCAGTACCTTCAGTTCAAGTATATACCAACCCTCAACACCATCCTCGCCTGGCTGAGAATATCTTGGCGCCTGATTGGTTGCAGTCTTGAAAAAAGCATTGCCCAAACCTCCGCGGCCGCCGCGAAGAAGTATCTCCTCCTGCCCGTCTTCAGTAATCTCGCATATCTGCTCGCCGGTTTCAGCATTCTTTGCCACTGTTCCAAGAGGCACATCCAGATAAATGTCCTTTCCGTTTGCGCCTTTGCTTAGCGATCCGCTGCCGCTTTCACCTTCCTCGGCCTTTATATGCTTCCTGTACTTCAAATGGATAAGTGTCCAGAACTGGCTGTTGCCCCTGAGTATGATATGCCCTCCACGACCGCCGTCACCACCGTCCGGCCCGCCTTTAGGAACGAACTTTTCCCTGCGCATGTGAGTACTGCCATTACCACCTTTCCCAGAAGCCAGAAAAAGCTTCACATAATCTATGAAATTCGAATCGGCCATAACTTTCGTATTGTCAGCAAATTAACGAAACTTTACAGGCTCTCGTGCAACAGATATGCAACAGTTTTTGCAAAAAAATCAAAAGCAAACCTCATAACAAGCATAAATTTATAAAGTTGCTTTGTTGCACGGATATTGGTCCATTGTGGCCAATTCATGTCAAGTTTCACCCTTCCAACGTACAAAGATAACCAACATTGGCCAGAATATCAAGTCACCTCAATTCTGTTGAACTACGTCCAATTACCAGCCGAAGTGTTATATTCGCATTTAAAGGCAGATGGGAAGCAGCATAGTCGAGAATTCATTAGTGGCTTTGTCC
>JAZRWT010000279.1:0-2312 GCA_045599845.1 Candidatus Egerieisoma sp.
GACAAAGCCACTAATGAATTCTCGACTATGCTGCTTCCCATCTGCCTTTAAATGCGAATATAACACTTCGGCTGGTAATTGGACGTAGTTCAACAGAATTGAGGTGACTTGATATTCTGGCCAATGTTGGTTATCTTTGCAACTGATTCAATTCGTTATTTTATGAAACACAGCATATTTGTATCCATTATTTGCGCATTCACTATTCTGGCACCTGTTTCATCCAAAGCGCAGTACTTCTTTGACAGTCAGATAATATCAGGTTCAGATGAGATTCTGAGCACTGCAAGTTTTGCCCTGCGTGGTCCCGTTAAAAGCGTACACCGCCAGGATCAGGTATTCCCCGAGCACTGTGCAATGGCCAATCCATACATTGTTTTCAATGCGGAAGGTCCTCAGATGCAATACAGAGACATTGAATTCACCCCAAAAGGCGTTCTCTCAAAAAGGGAGGGCGTTGAATACAAATATAACAAACAGGGAAGACTGCTTGAAGGATATGGTGAAAAAAGAACTTGGAAGAACGGGCATCTGCTAAGACGCGAAGCGGATATTTTCGATACCGATGAAGAATCACTTTGCAGGACCATAATAAGCGTTGTTGATTCAATTCCAACAGATATTCAGAAAAGTGTTACAAGCTACAAAATCAGATATGCCCGTGACACTTACTGGGTGAACGAACTTCAGGATATTCCTCAACAAGAAAAGAAGAACAGAACAGACACCTGCACATTTCATATATTTGCTACAAAAGGCTCCTTTTCCATCATGGCCTATGGCAAGACACTGAGCAATCTTGAATTCAATGACAATTACACTCCAAACGGATATCTGTATGAAAGCTGGGTTGATGCCCCCGGCACAATGTTGATTCATCATTTCTTCAACTCTTATGGTCAACTGGTTATCAAATCATATCTTTACAGCAAGGACAAATACAGCAACGATGGACTGGGCCATTACTCCGGCGATATTCTCTATAATGTTGAAATGAGCTATGACAACAATGGACGCATGTTCTACAAGAAGACAATGGGAGGATGGGGCACAAAGGACGGACGAGCCTGGGCCAAAGTCAATTCATTGAGCGACAGCAGCAAATACCCTGTATTCGAATTCACCTACACTTACAACTCATACGGTGACATTGAGGACATTGCCGT
This sequence comes from Candidatus Egerieisoma sp., assembly GCA_045599845.1. Lineage (GTDB taxonomy): Bacteria > Bacteroidota > Bacteroidia > Bacteroidales > UBA932 > Egerieousia. The sequence goes on from JAZRWT010000279.1 coordinate 1,167, forward strand.
AATATACAAACCTGACATCCGCGTTGAAGCAGGCTATATACTTGGAAACAAGGCTTATAAGGAAAACAATAATTTCTGGGATACCGCAACCCTCAAACGCACTGAGAAACGTACTCTGGAATACAAATACACTTACGATAGTAACGGAAACTGGACCGAACAGAAACTCTATTCAGATGGTTATCTGATAAGAATAAGCAACAGAGAAATTCTTTACTGGTAAATTAGTAAAAATTGCGATTATGTACGATTACATCAAAGGGCAGATTGCGGAAATAAATCCGGCAGAAGTGGTATTGGACAACAATGGTATAGGATACCTGCTTCAGATATCGCTGCAGACATATTCAGACATTCAGAACCTGCAGGAGGTGAAGTTATATACCTATCACCATGTGAGGGAGGATGTTGAACTGCTTTACGGCTTTTTCAAGAAGGAGGAGCGCTCTCTGTTCCTCATGCTCATAGAGGTTAATGGAATAGGTCCAAATACGGCCCGCATGATGCTCTCATCACTTACTTACGATGAACTGCGCAATGCCATCCTTTCTGAAGATGTTAACAAAATAAAGAGCATAAAGGGCATTGGACTCAAGAGTGCCCAGAGGGTAATCATTGAATTGAAGGACAAGATAATCAAGGGCGGCGGTGAAACCAGCGCCTCTCTGCCGGGCTTAGCAGCAAATGCAACATCAGTAACGGAGTCCGAAGCGCTTTCGGCCCTTGTTCTTCTGGGATTTCCCAAACCGGCTGCCCAGAAAGCCATTGCCGCAGTGGGAAAGGAAAAACCTGGATGTTCCTTGGAAGAGCTTATTAAATCAAGTCTCAAAAAGTTATAAGAATGCCAGGCTTCTAGAAGCGGTAACCTAAAGTTATGTTGCCGTACATTATATTAGAAGTTGTCCTGAGCTGATTCTTGCTGTAAGAGCCGAACATGCTCAAATTTGATGTAAGGCCTGCTACAAATCTTGAATTTATATTATAAACAAGCGCAATGTTTGCACCCAGTGTGAGTTTGAGAGTGGTATTGTTATCATATCCATCACTCCAGCTTTCATACAACTCCTGAAGTTTCTGGTCATACACTGCTACATTCTCTATCATGTCCTGAATAGGTGTATGGTTGTACAAAATGTTATCATCGTT
>JAZRWT010000280.1:0-1475 GCA_045599845.1 Candidatus Egerieisoma sp.
TCAAAACTTGCCGGAGCCGAGATTTCACCTATTGCCAAGGCTTTTGCAATAATACGTGCAGAAAGGCCTGATATAGAGATTTACAGCACTGACTTTCATCATCCTGCAGCATACGGCGCATACGTGAAAGCCTGCGTGAACTATCTTATGATTTTCAAGACAAAGTTCAATTCAGACAAGGCCAATTTTGCGCTTGACCCGGCTACGTGCGCTTACCTGCGCGATGTTGCTGAAAGGGTTGTACTTTAATTTCTGTACGAACGGTCAAGAGCGTTGCGGAAAAGGCTTTCGTTATAGAATTTGATTTCCTTGTTGTGAAGGCAGCCTTCCGGCCATGGTGCTGCAAATGGCAGTGGATCCACTGCAGGATCAAAGCCTTTTACCGTCAGGACATTGTAGTTCCCATCAACCGAAACTTCCAGATTGCAGCCCTTGAATGTTACAAACGCAGGTTCCGGACCTGTAGTCCAGTTCAAAGGGTTTATGCAGGCTGTGGAACCGTTATACACTATAGGCCAGATCTGGCTTGTGTCTGTAACTGAATTGAACGATATGGTCATGCCTTGGGAATATTGGTCGGTTGCAGGTATTATATGGTCACTGTCCAAGTCTGCCTGAGAAATGCCATAACCCAGAACATATGCAGCAACCATCCTTGAGTATTGTTCATCCGTTATGTGCTTGAGCAAGGAGATGGTGAGCATGGCACCCTGGCTGAAACCTGCCAGAATGAATTTGCGGCCATTGTTCATATGCGCCATATAATAATCAAAGGCCTCGAAGATTTCCTTTTCCACCGCGTTGAACACTTCCTTGCGGAACTGTTTTGCAGGCAGCTGCAGAGATTCCATTGTAAACTGGTGATAATATGGAGCAAAGAAATTCAATGAATCCTTGAAGATATTGTTGTTTATGAAAACGTACTCATTTCCAATTGCGCTCTTTTCATCATGTGAAAGAACGGACCTGTAGGAAACATGACCGAGCGAATCCTTTGAAGAAAGCACTTCCATGGAACTTATGTAAAACACATCAACCCAATCTTCGTTTACAGTCCTTCCGCTGTCATACCAGTTGGCATCTATAGCATAAAACTCAGAAGTGAATTCATTATCAACAGATTGAGTGGATCGGCAAGCACATGAAAGAGCAATGCAGGCACAAAAGATAATAGTAATAAGCTTATGTCTTTTCATAAATACGATATTCTTCTATGCTCCAAAGTTATTGTATTTAATGCCAATTTTCAATATCTTTGAAAGATATATGGACCAATGTTTCACAAGACCCACGTAAGTTCCTGCAAAGAGATCAATTCAATGCTTGCGAAACTTGAGTCAAAAATTCAGGTTTATGAACAACATAAAAGAATATCTGCTTGTAGCCTTCAAGGGAATGTGCATGGGAGCGGCCGACGTAATACCGGGAGTTAGCGGCGGAACAATAGCCTTTCTGATGGGCATTTACAGCAGGCT
>JAZRWT010000281.1:0-3435 GCA_045599845.1 Candidatus Egerieisoma sp.
TCCATTCTGTTGTTGGTTGTAAGAGAATAGCCTGCAGAAATCTCCTTGGTATGAGGTCCGTACTGCAATATGATTCCATAACCGCCGGGACCCGGATTTCCGCGGCTTGAACCATCGGTGTATATGATTATCCTCCTGCTCTGCTCCACGCCTCAATCCATATTTTTAACTCCTTTTTCCTTTGGAGCTTCGAATTCCTTTACAGGCATGGGGTTGGCATGCATCCTGTCATATTTGATTCTGTTATGATAAATGTCCATGGCCATGTATATGGCACTCATCATGGACTGAGGATTTGCCTTGTTCTTTCCTGCAAGATCGAATGCGGTTCCGTGGTCAGGGCTGGTCCTCACTATTGGAAGGCCGGCAGTGAAATTCACTCCTGAGTCAAAAGCTATTGATTTGAATGGAATAAGTCCCTGATCATGGTACATTGCCAGTACTGCATCGAATTTATACTGCATGTTTATGCTGAAGAATCCGTCAGGAGGATATGGTCCGAATGCCAGTATGCCCTCCTGCCCTGCTTTTTCAATAGCCGGTGAAATGATATTGATTTCCTCCGTTCCCAGGAATCCGCGGTCTCCTGCGTGAGGATTGAGACCAAGCACGGCTATCTTTGGTTTCACAATGCAGAAGTCCCTTTTGAGAGACTCGTTCATTATACGTAATTTGCTTAGTATGAGGTCTTCGCTCAAGGCTCCGGGCACCTTGGCAATAGGCAGGTGATTGGTTGCGACTCCTACCCTCATGGTGTCCGCACAAAGGAACATCACGCCTTCCTTCTGACCGAACTCGTTCACAAGATACTCCGTGTGGCCAGGAAAATGGAAAGTTTCCTGATTAACGGCCCTTTTGTTGAAAGGAGCTGTTACAAGCACATCTATCAGACCGGCTTTCAACTCCCTGACTGCCGTTTCAAGAGCGGCTATGGCGGATTTTGAACCTTCGTGAGTGAGCTGACCCGGTTCAATCTGCATGTCGGGCACGCAGTTGACTATATTGACTCTTTTTGGATGAACTTCCTTTGCACTTGAAATAACGTTGGTTACAATATTCTCTGTGTCGGAAATGAGTTTTCTGTAATATCCGAAAGATTTGGAACTGCCATAGATAACAGGAGTGCACATATCAAGAAGTCTTGCGTCAGAGAGGCATTTGATAATGACCTCATACCCTATACCATTGGTATCGCCCTGTGTGATTCCTATTTTGAGTTTATTGTTGTTTGACATCGCATTTAATGAAATGATAAGCTTTTTCAAGAAAATAAAACTTTGCAAGTTAGTAAATTTTTCCGTTTTTATTAAATTTGCCATCGCAGTGGAAAAAAAGTATTCGAGGGGATGCATGACTTACTTCAGACAGAAATACAGTATTTGAACGGTGTAGGGCCAAAGAGAGCGGAAATTCTAAGGAAAGAGCTGGATATATCCACCATTTCTGATTTGCTGCATTTCTTTCCTTTCAGGTATGTTGACAAAAGCACGGTATATGCCATAAAGGATCTGGTTCCTTCAATGACGTACGTTCAGGTAAGAGGCCGCATACGCAGCATGCAGACTGTTGGGACAACAGCAAAAAACCGCAGGCTGGTACTTCTCATGGAGGATTCCACCGGAATGCTTGAGCTGGTATTCTTCAAAGGAGCGGAATGGATAGCTTCAAAAATAGCGGTTGGCAAGGAATATGTTGCATTTGGAAGACCGAGCGACTTCAACGGGCAGGTAAACATAGTTCACCCGGAACTTACTCCCATAACGGAGAACGTGCTGCCGGGTGGCTGCTCATTGATGGGAGTTTATCCTTCAACAGAAAAGCTGAAAGCCAACAATATAGGCAACAAAGTGATTTCCAGGCTCCAGAAGTCCGCTCTTGAAAAGGTTGAAGGTCATATCAACGAAACCCTGCCGGCATACATCATTGCTGCCAAGAATCTCATGCCGCTTGCAGAAGCTCTTTATCAGGTTCATTTCCCGGGCAGTCAGCAATTGCTTCAGAAAGCCAGACTGAGATTGAAGTGGGAGGAACTGTTCTACCTGCAGCTCGGTCTTCTCAAACAGAGGTGTATAAACACACGCAATGGCAACGGCCTGGTCATGCAGCACGTTGGCAAGAATTTCCGTGATTGCTATAATTCACTGCCATACGCCCTCACCAATGCACAGAAAAAGGTGATGCGCGAGATACATTCCGATATGAAGAGCGGACATCAGATGAACCGCCTGCTTCAAGGCGATGTTGGAAGCGGAAAGACTCTTGTAGCACTGCTTTCGGCACTGCTGGCTGTTGACAACGGATATCAGGCCTGTATCATGGCACCTACTGAAGTCCTGGCCCGGCAGCATTATGCATCATTGAGCAAATTTCTTTTGAAGACAGGAGTGAAAGTGGCACTTCTCACAGGCAGCACCAAGCAGAAAGACAGGAAGCCTGTTCTTTCCTCACTTGCCGATGGTGAAACACACATATTGGTAGGAACACATGCACTTATTGAAGACAATGTGGTTTTCAAATCACTGGGATTGGCAGTAATAGATGAACAGCACCGTTTCGGGGTGGAGCAGCGCAGCAGGCTATGGAACAAGAACAATGGGATTCCGCCTCATATACTGGTCATGACAGCCACTCCTATTCCTCGCACTTTGGCAATGACCTTGTACGGAGATCTTGATGTTTCCGTGATTGACGAACTTCCGCCAGGAAGGAAACCTGTGAAAACCATCCACGCTACGGAAAGGAACAGGAAGAAAGTGTTCGAGTTCATGCGAGAACAGATAAGGATGGGACGTCAGATTTTCGTGGTGTATCCGCTGATCAAGGAAAGCGAGAAAATGGACTATAAAAATCTTGAAGAAGGATACCAGGTAATTGTAAATGAATTCAAGGCACCTGACTACATCACTGCAGTAGTCCATGGGAAGCAGAAGAACGAGGACAAAGCTCATGACATGGAACTGTTCAAAAGCGGCAGAGCTCACATACTGGTTGCAACATCGGTAATAGAAGTGGGCGTTGATGTTCCGAACGCTTCTGTTATGATAATAGAAAGCGCCGAGCGTTTCGGGCTGAGCCAGCTGCACCAGCTCAGAGGCCGTGTTGGACGCGGGTCTGACGAGGCTTACTGCATACTGATGACAGGATATGCAATGAGCAAGGAAAGCAGCAGAAGAATTGAGCTTATGTGCAACTGTTCAGACGGTTTTGAACTGGCGGAAGCGGATCTTAAAATGAGAGGGCCTGGAGATCTTGAAGGAACAGTGCAAAGCGGTCTTGCCATAAAGCTGAATATTGCAAATCTTGGAAGTGACTCCCAGATTCTCGAAGATTCACGGTGTTACGCTGCATCGCTGCTGGAGAAGGACCCGGAGCTTTCAAGTCCTGCGAACGCTCTTTTGCGCAGTGTGCTGCATTCACTTAAAGTTAACGGAGGAC
>JAZRWT010000282.1:0-11318 GCA_045599845.1 Candidatus Egerieisoma sp.
CGGCTGTTTGACCGGCTGGTGCTGGCATCAATCTCATATCGGCCTGAGTTCGAACACAGAATTTACAGCCACTCGGATAATCGCGGATAATCATTTAAACTATTTATCTGCTAGTATGTTGAGTCTTAGGAGGTTGAGTGCGTGAGAGGCAAAGCGGTTGATGTTTATGTCCCTTCGTCCGCTGAAACGGAACATTTTGGAAAGCGTGAAATTCTTTCCTGAGACTCCAATCCATACTGTTCCGGCTGGTTTCTCTGCACTTCCGCCGCCAGGTCCTGCAATTCCGGATGTTGCAACGGCGTAATCGGTTCCCAGGAGTTTCCTTACACCTTCAGCCATTTCTTCTACTGTCTGGCTGCTTACTGCTCCATAAGTCTCAATGGTTGATTTCTTGACCTTGAGTGTATTTATTTTCACGCTGTTATCGTAAGATACAACGCTGCCCCAATAATATCTGGAAGCTCCGGCTATGGAAGTGAGAAGTTCCGCTATTTTTCCGCCTGTACAGCTTTCTGCCGTGGCAACTGTGGCATTCCTTTCAAGAAGGATGTCTCCAATGACCTTCTGGAGCGAGTCTTCACCATATCCGTATATGGCATCGCCAATAATAGCTTTCAATTTTTCAAGCTGCTCATCAATTGCCCTTTCTCCATCCTCTTTGTTTGTTCCGTATATAGATATTCTAAGCCTTACGCCAAGAATTGAATTTGGAAGGTAGGCCAGATGCATGTTGTCAGGAAGATTGGTTTCCCAGTCTTCTATCATGTCAGACAATGTGGATTCAGCAATGCCAAAGGTGCATATGGTCCTGTGGCATATAGTGGCCAGTTTGAAATGCTCCTGTATGGAAGCAAGTATTTCAGGAAGGGCGGTTTCTGTTTCAAAAGGCACCCCGGGCATTGAAAACATCAGCGCTCCGTTCAGGTGGAATTCCATGCATGGTGCTGTTCCAACCTTGTTTACAATAACGCGGCAGGTATCAGGCACTTTTGACTGGTCTTTGTTTATTTCAGACATTTCTATGCCTCTTGCGGCCAGAATACGGCTGTTCACGGCAAATTGCTCCTCGTTGTTGATATATGACCGGGCTCCTGTGAGTCTGGCTATTGTAGTCTTGGTAATATCATCCTTGGTAGGCCCCAGTCCGCCTGTAATGATTACAATTCCGCTCTTTGCAGCGCATCTTGTAAGAGTTGATTCTATTTCCGAGGCGTTGTCTGATGTTGAAACCATTTCAACTACCTGAACACCGATGGATTCCAGGGCTTTGGCAATCATTGAGGAGTTTGTGTCCACAATCTGGCCGATAAGAATCTCATCGCCTATTGTACATATTGATGCTGTTGTCATTTCTGTTTCGCTTTTTCAGATAAATATTTGTTTATCCTCCTCACAAAAGAAGGACCGTTGTATATGAATCCGGTATAAATCTGTACAAGGGAAGCTCCGGCATCGAGCATGGCCTTAGCATCTTCAGGCTTCATGATGCCACCCGATGCAATGATAGGAAGGATGCCGTCTGTTTTCTTATGAATGTATTTCACAACTTCCAGACTTCTATTGAACAGAGGTTTTCCGCTCAGACCGCCGTTGCCAATGCTCCTGACGTATTCAGGATTAGTTTCAAGATTCGCCCTGGATGTGGTTGTGTTCGTTGCCACAATGCCATCGAGACCGCTCAGAAGCACCAGATCTATTATCTCGTCCATTTGTGAGAAACTCAAATCAGGCGATATCTTGAGCAGAATCGGTCTGTAATCATCGTAATAGTTCCTCAAGGTAAGCAATCTGTCAATGATTTTAGATAGGTTGCCTATATCCTGAAGCTTGGCCAGATCCTTGACATTAGGGCAGGAAACGTTTATTACAAAGTAGTCAACGAAATCATATAGAAGCGAAAAAGATCTTTCATAGTCGTCAGCCGCATCTTCATTGGCAACTGTGGCATTCTTGCTGAGATTCGCACCTATGATGCAGTCAGGCTTATGCTCCTTTATATATTGTACTGCATATTTGACGCCACGGTTATTTATGCCCATCCTGTTTATTATGGCATTGTCGGATTCCAGCCTGAAACATCTCGGCCTTGGATTTCCGTCCTGTGGCAGAGGGGTGAGTGAGCCTATTTCAATGAAACTGAAGCCGAAAGGAGCGAAAAGATTGTACAGATCGCCATTCTTGTCAAATCCTGCGGACAGTCCCACGGGATTCTTGAATTTTATGCCGAATACCTCACGCTCAAGAGCCTTGGACTTGAAATTGAAGAATAACGGCAATATTTTCATTCCAAGGGGAATGTAACTGAGAGCCTTGAGTGCATATATGCTGGCCTTGTGGGCACTTTCCGGACTGAGAAGGAACAGCAGCGGTCTGATTAATCTGTACATTGCAAACGGTCATTATTGCTTTATCATGCAAAAATAACCATTATTTCATTTCCTGATATGTTCCGTCTGAAAAGAGTATTACAATCTTGCTGATCCTTTTATCATGAGTACTTTCAGGCTCAAATGCCTTTTCCCCCTTCTCTTCCATTTCCTCTCTCACTTCCTTTTCCTCTTTTTCTTCTTTGGGCCCGGTTACATCCTTAACTTCTTTTACAGCGATAGGAAAGTCATCGTCATTTTCCTGAACCTCCTTGTGAACTTGGGAGAGGTTTTCAGTTGGAGGTATGGCAGCTGTTTTTGGAGAGGACATATTCTTGAATGCTTCTCCCTTGCCAGTGAGGAACCATTCGGCATTAACGTAGGGGAAAAGAGTAATGAATTTGGATATGAAGTCGTAGCTTGGTTTGTTCCTGCCGCCAAGAATATGTGACAAGGCTGAACGCTGTATCCCCATCATGTCTGCCAGTCTGGCTGCGGACATGTTTTTCAGGTCTAAAAATTGCTGTAAACGGTCTTTCATATTTGTAAACTAACGATGTTACATTTGTTACCATTACTTTTGTACACAAATATATGAATAATATATTAAACTTGTATCATGATGCTTGAATATTTACGCATAAAGCAGTTCTCACATAGTTTGAATAAATACTATAAAATATTGGATTTTAGGTCTATATAAATATCGTATACAGGAATTATGCTGTATTTCTTATACTTTTACTGCCAAAACGGTATCATACGTTTCCCGAGCCTTTTTGCACAGCTTTATATAGATATAATTAAATATCTGAGTATGAAGTTGTTATAATTTAATTATAACAGATTGTAAGTATGATTCAAAGTGTAATACAAAATCATGTTTCACTGTTTATATATGTAACCAAAAACTGTAAAATAATGTAAATTTCCGTACATATCCGGAAACACATCATATTTACAAATGTATATTACATCTGTAAACAGATTTGCAGAATCGATTTGGAGCACTTTTAGGTACATTTATATATCTTTGCACAAAAAAATTGATTGTGGAGCCTAAAATCAAGATTTCTGACTATAGTTACGATTTGCCTCAAAACCGGATAGCCCGTTATCCTCTACCTCAGAGGGATTCTTCAAAATTGCTTTTGTTCAAGAATGGCTGTATTTCCCATTCCATTTTCAGGGACATTCATTCTCATCTTCCAGGTAACTCATTGCTTGTGTATAACAATACCAAGGTTGTTCCTGCCAGACTCTTCTTCCGAAAGGAAACAGGCGCAGTCATAGAGGTATTCTGTCTTGAACCGGTTCTTCCTTCCGATTATGCGCAGGCTTTTGCCGCTGTGGGATCATGCCGTTGGAAGGCCGTATTAGGGAATTCAAAGCGCTGGAAAGGTGGTAAAATATCCTTGATATGCGATTATAATCTTGAAATAAAGAATGATAGCAACGCAGAAGATGTACAGACACTTGCGAATCAGGCTCAAAGTTTGGATTTGAAAGCTGAACTTATAAGCAAGGGAGATTCAATGGCCAATGTAGTGGAATTCAGCTGGCAGGGAACCGCTTCTTTTTCTGAAGTGCTTGACATTTGTGGTCGCATTCCTATTCCTCCGTATTTGAACAGAGAGACGGAACAGTCTGATGTTGAACGCTATCAGACATTGTATGCGCAGATAAAAGGCTCTGTAGCAGCACCTACCGCCGGCTTGCATTTTACTGACAAGGTTCTTGAAGATATCAGGAAAAAGGGCATTGAAGAAGTAAGTGTATGTCTGCATGTAGGCGCAGGTACATTCATTCCTGTTAAAAGCGAATACATTTCCGGACACAAGATGCATACCGAGCCTGTGTCTGTAGGGCGGGAGCTTCTTGTCAAGCTTCTGGAATATAAAAGAAACGGCAAAATCATTGCTGTTGGGACTACGTCTACAAGGACACTTGAGTCTTTATACTACTTTGGTGTCCATTGCATTGAAAATGGTGAACCCGGTATGGTGGAACAATGGGAGCCATATGCTGAAAATGAGCATTCTAATGACGTAAACGGTTCCACCGGAGGCCTTGTTCACGGCATAAGTGCAGAGGATTCTTTGCAGGCCATCATCAACTATATGGACAAAAGCGGACTGAGCACTCTTGATGCCCGCACGGGAATAATAATAGTTCCAGGTTACAGATACAAAGTAGTGGATATTCTCATAACCAACTTTCACCAGCCACAAAGCACGCTACTGCTGCTGATTTCCGCTTTTGTTGGTGAAGAGCACTGGAGGAAAATTTACCGGTATGCCCTTGACAATGATTTCAGGTTCCTAAGCTATGGCGACAGCTCTCTGCTCTTTGGACAGAATGGGATTTGAGTAGATTCTAAGGAATATGTCCTCCATCTCGGATCTTACGTACTCGATTGCTTTGCCATGAGCGTCTGAAAGTGCTTCCAGACGTGCTGGCATATTAAGTGCATCAAGTCCTTTCCTCATGTATTCCAGAAACTTTTCCTTATCTGCCAAATTGTATTTCTTTGTGTATTTGGTTGTCTTGTTAACAATGTCATACGCAATATAATTTGTCTTGTGGAACAGGTAGTTGTTAATGATTCTGGAGTCCATGATGTCTGCCAGATGCCTGAATCTTTCATTCTTGTCAAGTCTGGCGGATTCCTGAATTTCTTCAATTGTGACAGGTGCGTTGAACGTAACGTTGATATCGCCTTTGTTCTGGGTTATGCCTGTGAGTATGCTCACAAAGTCTTCATTCTCCGATTTGACGTACTTTGTTCTGCGTTTGATGTATGTTTCCGCTGTCTTGAAGAAATCGCAGGATTCGTATTCGTACGAGATGGAGGTTGGCATGATATGCAGCTCGGAGAAGTCCTTCACGAAATCGGAAGTGCCGGACATGTCGAACATTTTCAGAAGACCTTGTTCGGTGAGATCGTTCCCGTCCTTTGTGCGCCCGTTCCTCTGGGCAATCCAGATGGAACTTGTTCTGTTTGACACCTGCTGCCGGATATAGCCGCTGAGCAGTTTTGAAGCTGAGTACAACTCCCTTGGTGAAATGTTCTTCCTAATCACTTTGATCATCTTGTTGGAGCGGCAGAAGTTATCTATGAAAGGGGAGGAGATGAGATTGTCTCCCACGGCTATCTCCGTAGTTGGGATGTTGTTCTGGAAAAGTATCTTCTGGATGATGGCTGAATCAAGGACTATGTCCCTGTGGTTGCTTACAATGAGGTATTTGGCTTCTGGCTGGAAGTTCTCAATTCCACTGAAAGTAAGCTTGGAGGCTGTTTTTGCAAGCACCTGGTTGACTGCCTGGAACATGATGTTCTTCTGGAAATCGAAGGTTGTCTTGCAGGATTTCACTATGTTTTTCAGGAATCCGGCGGGCTTTTCCGGGTACAGGTATCTGGAGATGTTTTCCAGCTTGGAGTCGTTGGCTATCTTCTCCATCGCCTGTGGAATAAGTTCGTCTGAAAATGGTTCTATTTCGCTGTATATGTCTTGTTTCATTTGAATCAGAATTACTGGTTATCCCAAATGAAAGACAATTTAGTTCAAATTGTCTTTAAATAAACTAGCTGCAAAAGTAGTAAAGATTCCAGAATAAAAAAAAAGACCGGCTTCGTGCGAGACCGGTCCGTGGATTTAATGGTATATAAATCAAATGATTGTATATGCCGGATTATTTTCTGTAGTCATAGAATCCTACACCTGTCTTCCTTCCGAGGAGACCTGCGCGTACCATCTTTCTCAGGAGTGGATGCGGACGGTATTTGCTGTCACCGAACTCGGTGTAGAGAACTTCCATGATTGCAAGGCAGACATCGAGACCGATGAGGTCACCGAGTGCGAGAGGTCCCATAGGGTGGTTTGCACCGAGCTTCATGGCTGTATCAATCTCCTCTGCTGAAGCAACGCCGTCTGCAAGGATGCCGATACCCTCGTTTACAAGAGGAATGAGGATTCTGTTAACAACGAAACCAGGAGCTTCGTTTACGCTTACAGGAGTCTTGCCTATTTCGGTAGCTATTTCAACAACCTTTGCGTGTACCTCAGGGGCTGTAAGCTGACCTTTGATTACCTCTACGAGCTTCATCATTGGAACAGGATTGAAGAAGTGCATTCCGATAACGTTCTGAGGTCTTGTTGTGAATGAAGCAACCTCGGTGATTGACAATGAAGATGTGTTTGTTGCAAGAATGGCCTCCGGTTTGCAAATCTTGTCAAGAGTCTGGAAGATCTCCTTCTTGATGGCCATGTCCTCAGCAATGACCTCTATTACGAGATCTGCATTGTTGAGTTTCTCATACTCCATTACGTCAACGATTCTTGCTCTGATGGCGTCCATCTGAGCCTGCTCCATCTTGCCTTTCTCAACCATTTTTGAGAGGCTCTTGTCAATACTCTTGTGAGCCTTTGCCAAAGAGGTTTCTGAACGACCTTTGAGAATTACATCGTGGCCTGCCTGAGCAAAAGCCTGGGCAATACCATTACCCATTGTACCTGTACCAACTACTGCTACTATCATAATTTGATTTTTAAAAGTTTATGTGAATTATTTCAACAATCCTTGAATTCCGGTGTCCTTTTCTGAAGGAAAGCACCCATTCCCTCCTTCTGGTCAGCTGTTGCAAAGCAAAGACCGAAGAGGTTTGCCTCTATGGCAATTGCACTGTCGATGTCTGTCTGCATGCCTTTGTTGATGGCTTCCTTTGCATATTTCACTGCGATGGAGGCCTTTGAGGCTATCTTCTTTGCCATGGCAATTGCGGTATCCATAAGCTGCTCTGGCTCAACAACCTGATTAACAAGGCCTATTCTGAGAGCCTCCTGCGCATTGATGATGTCTGCGGTGTAAATCAGCTCCTTTGCCTTGCCTGTTCCAACAAGTCTTGGCAGTCTTTGAGTGCCGCTGAAACCAGGGGTTATGCCCAGACCTACTTCAGGCTGGCCGAATTTTGCCTTTGCGGATGCAATGCGGATGTCGCAGCACATGCTGAGCTCACAGCCTCCGCCAAGCGCAAAACCGTTCACGGCTGCAATGACAGGCTTCTCAAGCAACTCTATCTTTCTGAAAACGGATGCTCCGTATTCGCCGAATGCCTTTCCTTCGGCGGCGTTGAGAGTGCTCATCTGGGAAATGTCCGCTCCGGCAACAAAAGCCTTGCCTTCTCCTGTGAGGATGACTGCCTTGATTTCCTTATCAGCTGCTATTTCGTCAAAAATGGAGTCAAGTTCGCTCAGAACCTGTGAATTGAGGGCGTTGAGCGCCTGCGGATAGTTTATCTTAACTATCCCGATATTCTCAATCTTTTCGAAGATGATTTTTGTATATTCCATATCAATTATTTTTGGTATGCAAATTTACCAAAATGTTTTGAAAAAAGCCTTAAAAAAAATCTTAAATTTTATAACATCAATGTTATTTGAATTGCCTATTATATTTTGTACCTTTGCAATAGTGAGAGATTGTATACTCACTTTACAATGGAATTAATCTATTAAAACAATTTTTATATAATGGACAAAAAAATTTCTTTGCAGGATGCCATTGCTAAGGTAAAGGATGGCATGACCGTGATGGTTGGCGGTTTCTTGGTTGCCGGAAGTCCGATTTCAATTTTGGATGCTCTTGCTGAAAGCGGAGTTAAGGATCTTACACTCATTTGCAATGATACAGCTTATCCTGATGTTGCTCATGGAAAGCTTATCACCAACAAGCAGGTTAAGAAAGTTATCGTATCGCACGTTGGCACAAACCCTAATACCGGTGCTCAGATGAACAGCGGTGAGCTTCAGGTTGAATTCTGCCCACAGGGAACATTGGCAGAGCGTATCAGGGCAGCTGGAGCAGGTCTTGGCGGAGTTCTTACCACAACAGGTCTTGGAACAATCGTTGCCGATGGTAAGGAAACTGTAAAGGTTGACGGCAAGGAGTATCTTCTTGAGAAACCGTTGCGCGCTGACGTTGCCCTTATCGGTGCAACGGTAGCTGACGAGAGCGGAAACCTCATTTTCGTTGGTACAACAAAGAACTTCAACCCTCTGATGGCATCTGCAGCGGACGTTGTGATTGCTGAGGCCGAGAAGATAGTGAAGGTTGGTGAACTGGCACCGGAGGCTGTCCATACACCTGCCATTTTCGTTGATTACCTTTTGGAGCGTAAATAATTAACTGATTATTAACATAACATTCAAACATACAATATGGCTATTAAATCTTTGATCAGAGTCAGAATGAGTTGCCACGATGCTCATTATGGCGGAAATTTGGTTGATGGAGCTCATATGCTCAATCTTTTCGGTGACGTTGCAACTGAACTGCTTATCATAAATGATGGTGACGAGGGTCTTTTCAAGGCTTATGACAGTGTAGAGTTCATAGCTCCTGTATATGCAGGTGACTACATTGAGGCTGTAGGCGAAATCACACATGTTGGCAATACATCAAGAAAGATGGTGTTCGAGGCAAGGAAAGTGATTGCTCCAAGACCTGATGTATCTGATTCAGCAGCTGATGTTCTTGCAGAACCTGTTGTGGTATGCAGAGCAAGCGGTACATGCGTTGTTCCAGCTAAATGCCAGAGAAAAAAATAATCTGATATGGAGAAACTTATAATCACAGCCGCTATCTGTGGTGCGGAAGTTACAAAGGCACAGAACCCTGCAGTTCCTTATACAGTTGAAGAGATTGCCGCTGAGGCCAAGGCTGCATACGATGCAGGTGCTGCCATTGTTCATCTCCATGTAAGATATGATGATGGTACTCCAACCCAGAACCACGAGCGTTTCCAGGAGTGTGAGAACGCAATCTACAAACTTTGCCCTGATGTAATCCTTATTCCTTCAACGGGAGGTGCTGTTGGAATGACACCTGATGAGCGTCTGGATTCAACAAACACCAATCCTGTTCCGGAGATGGCTACATTGGATTGCGGAACATGCAACTTCGGTGACGAAATCTTTGACAATACAATGCCAACAATGCGCGCATTCGGAAAGCGTATGCTTGAGAAGGGTATCAAACCTGAGTACGAGTGCTTTGAGATGGGTCATCTTGACACCATTCTTACAATGGCGCGAAAAGGTGAGGTTCCAGGCCATCCGATGCAGTTCAACTTTGTCCTTGGCGTTCCCGGTTGCACACCTGCAACAGTAGGAAACCTCCAGTGGCTGGTAAACAACATTCCTGCAGGTTCCACATGGACAGCTACAGGTATCGGCAGAAACGCTTTCACTCTTGCAGCTCCTGCAATTGCAATGGGCGGTAACGTAAGAGTAGGTTTCGAGGACAACCTCTATCTTGAGAAAGGCGTGCTTGCCAAATCAAACGGCGAGCTGGTTGCCAAAGTTGTAAGGATTGCCAAGGAGATGGGCAGGGGCATAGCTACACCTGCTGAGGCAAGAGCAATTCTCGGTTTGACAAAATAATTTCAGGAGGGTCTTTTGAAGATCCTCTTGATTTGTATATGAAACAACAATAAATAATAAATAAAGTATTATGCAGAAACACGGAAACAAATTCGGAACACACCGCGTAATTGAACCGAAAGGTGTTCTTCCACAGCCAGCCAACAAGGTTGACAACAACATGGATGAGATTTGGGATAACGAAATCCTCATTGACGTACAGACATTGAACATTGACTCAGCTTCATTCACAGATATTCTCAACTATGCAAAACAGCAGGCAGGCGAGGGCGCAAGCCAGGAGAAGATCATGGACGAGGTAAAGAAGGAGATGCTTTACAATGTTGAGCTCCAGGGCAAGCACCGTAACCGCAGAACAGGTTCAGGTGGAATGCTTCTTGGCAAGATTGAGAAGATAGGTGACGCTATCAAGGATAAGGTGGAGGTTAAGGAAGGTGACCGCATTGCAACATTGGTTTCTCTTTCACTTACTCCTCTCCGTATTGATGAGATCATCGCTATCCGTCCTGAGGTTGACCAGGTTGACATCAAGGGTAAGGCTATTCTTTTCGAGAGCGGTATTTATGCAAAGATTCCTGAGGATCTTCCTGAGAAACTTGCTCTTTCAGCTCTTGACGTTGCAGGTGCTCCTGCACAGACAGCAAAACTCTGCCAGTATGGTCAGAACGTTGTTATCCTTGGTGCTGGCGGAAAGAGCGGTATGCTCTGCTGCTACGAGGCCAAGAAGCGCGTAGGTGTTACAGGTAGGGTTATCGGTCTTGCAAACAGTCCTAAATCAACACAGCGTATCAAGGAGCTCGGCTTCTGCGATGTTGTAGAGAGTGTAAAGGGAATGACTCCTGCTGAGATTTATGAGCTGGTTTACAAGCTCACAAACGGCAAGATGGCAGATGTTACCATCAACTGTGTAAATGTTCCTGATCAGGAGATGACAGCTATCCTCTGTACAAAGGATGAGGGCACAGTTTACTTCTTCTCAATGGCTACATCATTTACAAAGGCATCTCTCGGTGCTGAGGGTATCGGTGCTGACGTTAACATGATCATGGGTAACGGTTATACAAAGGGTCACGCAGAGTTCACACTTCAGGAGCTCAGGGAGAGTGACAAACTCAGAAAAATATTCACAGAACTTTACGCATAATTGCCATGAACGTATCAAGAAGAAAAACCTTGTTCCCAAACGTTACTGACGAGCAGTGGAACGATTGGAAATGGCAGGTTAGAAACCGTATCGAGACTCTTGAGGAGTTGAAGAAATACGTGAAACTTACTCCTGAGGAGGAAGAGGGTGTCAAGAAATGCCTCTCAACTCTCAGAATGGCCATCACTCCTTATTATATAAGTCTGATCAATCCTGATGATCCATACGATCCGGTAAGAAGACAGTGCGTTCCTACAATCAACGAGACACATCAGGCAGCTGCCGATCTTCTCGACCCTCTTCACGAGGATGAGGATTCTCCAGTTCCTGGTCTTACCCACAGATATCCTGACAGAGTGCTTCTCC
>JAZRWT010000283.1:0-1403 GCA_045599845.1 Candidatus Egerieisoma sp.
GTCAAGTTCAACTTCTAATATTACGCAAGAGATATGAAAAAGATTAAATTTATGGCAATTGCGCTCAGCGCTCTTTTGATTGCAGGTCTTTCATCATCCTGTGTAAAAGACCTTGACGTAACACCTATTGACCCTAACACAGTTCTTCCTGAAGACGTGCTGAATTCACAGGAAGCTTTCAACCAGCTTCTGGCTAAATGCTATCAGGGATACTGCAGTTCATCATCAGCAGGCCCCGATGCAGGTCCTGATATTGACGGTGTTGACGGCGGTTATGGCCAATATATCCGTGCACTGATGCATCTTGAGGAACTTTCTTCAGATGTTTGCATGTGCTGCTGGAATGACCAGACTCTATTTGACATTCACAACCTTCAGTGGAGTACTTCAGATACCTTTGTGGCTGCAATGTACTACAGAATTTTCTTCCAGGTAGGTCTTTGCAACGAGTTCATACGTCAGGCGAACGCAACAAAGATCAGCGGCTTCACCAAAAAGGACAACTTCATTGCCGAGGCACGCGCACTCCGCCTTTTCAGTTACTATCATGGTATAGACATGTTCGGAAACGTTCCTTTCACAACTGAAGAAAGTTCCGTTGGATCCCAAAGTCCTGAAATGAAGGAGCGTGCAGACCTTTTTGACTGGATGGTTGAGGAGGCAAAGGATCTGATTAACGGAAATGACCTTGCAGAACCTGGCATGAACGAGTACGGCCGCATAGACAAGGGTGCCGTAATGATGATTCTTGCTAAGCTGTACCTTAATGCAAAGGTTTGGAAAGGCAGTGAAATGTATGCAGACTGTGCCACAGTATGCGAGAAGATAATAGCAAGTTATCCGCTTCATCCTGTTTATTCGGACCTTTTCTGTGCAGACAATCATCTCTGTACAAATAACACCACTTATCATGGAGACGAAATCATTTTCGTGACTCCTCAGGATGGAAATGACCTGCGTTCATACGGTTCAACCAACTATCTGGTTTTTGCCAGCACATTCTCAGTTGATGGCAATCCGGACAGGACAATGGATGCCGCAGGCATGGGCATTTCATCAGGATGGTCAGGTCTGAGCCTTACCGGAACCTTCACAAGCAAGTTCGAGGACGGCGATAGCAGGGCATTGTTCTTCAAAGGCGGATTCGAACAGTACATAGATGAGATCCGTGATGCATCAGGTGCTTCAAACGGATGGAAATCAATGAAGTATATAAATGTAAACCATGATGGTTCAGCAGCAAAGGCCAATGGTTTCGTTGATATTGATTTCCCTGTATTCCGCAGCGCAGACGCATATCTGATGTATGCCGAGTGTGCAGCCCGTGGAGCAGCTGACCAGAACAAAGGACAGTCTTATCTAAACGCAGTTCACAATCGTGCAGGTGTTGGCAATCTCACACT
>JAZRWT010000284.1:0-14559 GCA_045599845.1 Candidatus Egerieisoma sp.
CCCGGCGAATAAATCAATGAATGTAAATTGGGGGTTTTGGGGAGCCGGGAACGGCACATCGAACAAATCTTGAAAAAGATTAAGTTGAACAGCATTATCACATAACACATTAGTATATTCGTCATCGTATTCTGGATGGATAGACGAAATGTATTGATACAAGCGTTTCTTTGCTGTCCTTTCTTTCCCTTTAGGCAAGTCGGAATTATGTAGAAAATGTGAAATCATAGCCATACTGTTATAGCTTGACTCATTACCGTAGCCTTTAATTCCAATTTTATCTTCCCCAAGCGATGCCGTGTATGCCTTTTCAGGATAATTGTGGAGGTCAAATATTTTATTTTTTGTTAACATTACAAAAGTTCTACTTTCAAAGGTATTATTTCTTCTTTTCCAACTCTTTGACCTCCCAGTGGCCGTTCTGTGTCCATCCTATCCACGTGATTTCATAGGATTGGCGCAGGCACTTCAGGTCTCTTTTCAAAGTGGTCAGAGATATCTTGAACTGAGCTGCCAGATCTTCTTTGCTGATTGTCGGTTTTGCGACTATTGTCTCCAGCAGTCCGCGGTATCTTTGAGCGAGTTTTCCTTGGGGGCCACTTTGGGGGCCATATTGAGGGCCACTTTGTGAATCGGTATTGTCAATGTCTTTATTATCAATCAGATATTGGGGGCCACTTTGGGGGCCATTCGCATCGGACCTCTTCCTCCAGATGACGGATATGAAATGGTTCTGCTCCTGTTTGTATTCAGGTGCGGGAAGGCCGGCTGCCACACAGGTCTCGACGACATCGGTGGTTCCTGTCCCAAGCCTCTCGATATATCCGGCAAGATATGCAGGGAGGGCTATAATCGGATTCGCCGGAATGGAGTTGTGTACACCTTTCAAGCTGTCCAGGGTGAGCCCTTGGGGAAGAGTACCCGGGTTCCAGACTTCGAGCCTGTCCTTGAAAAGCATCACCCCAACGCTTGCATTGCTTTCGTTCTGACAGTGTACAATGGCGTTCACAATCACTTCGCGCACTGCCTTGATTGGAATCTCATACTCCACGTCAACGGCCGCCTTGTTATGAACACTCACCGCCGCATCGATATGCTGCATCACGAAACCGACAGCTTCATCAACAAGTTCAAAGATGCTGCCTCTGAATGTCTGATATGACAGCAGCGGCTTCGTTTTAACGGTAGTGGGGAACACCACGCACTTGACTTCCGTTGTCAGGCAGAAATGCTGTGGATTCTTGGCGAACAGCACCAGGGCAGCATTCGTAAGCCGTCCTTCAGCGGTGGCCAGATCCAAATGCACCAGAATCTTCAGCAGATTGTCATCCGAATAATCCAGCGGGAACCCGCGCTTCTCCTTTGCAAGAGCCACGAAGGACTTCACTTTCTCTCTGTCGATATCGTCAAGAGTTGCCGTCCTGTGCAGGGAAGCATCCCAAGGCAGGAATCTCAGATACTCATTGTCCTCAAGAAAGCGAATCAGGGAAGAATAGACAGATGTCCGTAGTTCTTCAAAATCATTGAATCCCTTGCGTACGAGCTTCTCCTCAACTCTCTTGATGAATTTCGCTTCTTTCTGATTGCGTTCAGCACATCGCTTGACGAAAACAATTCGATGGTTGCCTTGTTCGGTAGCCTTGTCAAACTCCCTTTCCGTGGGCGAAACCCCATCTGCATCCTCATAGCCGTACTCCTGGCCGAAGATGCCTAGGTAAATTTCACTCTGAGCCGCTTCCGCCAAGTATGCCTCCGGAGCCGACAGATTGATTGCCGGCAGCTCTTCGAAAATGAAAGGTTCAAAGAACCTGCGGGGCAAAGCATCTTCCCGGATATATTTTGCCAGAGCCTTCCTTTCCTCGGAAAACTCCTTCTGAACGCTGCTTATGAAAACTCGTACCATCTATTCTCCTCCTTCATTTTTCTCCGGCATACGTATGAGCTCCTCAACTCCCACGCCCAGACATTGTGCAATTTCAATAACTGTCTCAAGTGATGATTGAACGGCATTCGAAAGTCATTGAGTCAACTCAATTGTTTCTTTGCCATTGCATTTTTCAATTGAGTACACACAAAGTTAATAAAACTCCTCACATAATGCGAACTGTTACGCCAATAATGTGAATCTTCCGCTACAGATTTACGTGAAATTCGCTTGAGAAGACAACCAATTCTTTGAAAATTGTTGCAGAAAAATCTTTGGCATTCAATGAATATTTACATACTTTTGCCAAGTGCTGACAGATTTCTGGCAGCGCCAAAAGATATTGACATCTATGGCAAAAACAAGGAAGAACAATTCTGCACGGAAATTCGACGCCAACAATGGTGTGCTTCACGGCGCCGTTTGCGTTGCCACGGTATCAAAGGCCTTTGGTACAAGCGGAGAAATACTCGTGAAATTCACGCCGGATGCGCCCGATTCCCTTTTTGATATGCTGGAAGAAGGCTGCAAGCTGCCTATGTTCATAAGCTTTGAGAATCTTCCTGTTCCATTCTATATTGAAAAGCTCAATTTCAGGGGAAGCAACGGGGCAATCCTGAAGTTCACCACCGTAAACGACCTTTCTTACGCTGAAGAACTGGTCGGCACTAAAATCTATATGGAACTTGCCCAGGAGAGCAAATCACAGGGCCTTGTTGGTTTTACCGCTCTTAACAGGGACGGAGGTGAAATAGGCATTGTGTCCGGTTTCCTTGACATTCCAATGAATCCTTGCCTGGAAATCAGCAGGAAGGGCTCCGGAAGTTTTGTTACGCCGGTGAACGAAGAACTCCTTCTTGACATTGACGAGGACAAGCGCACAATTACAATCATAGTGCCTGCCGGTCTTGAAGATCTTAATTCATAGAAACCAATGGAAAAATCACAGCATTTCATCTTTGATATTGACGGCATTCTTGTAAGTTCCGACATTCTCACGGTATGCTTTGCCTGCGATTACGAAAAATGCAAAGGTATCTGCTGCGTTGAAGGGGACAGCGGCGCTCCGATGCTCGAAGATGAGGAGACTTTTCTTGAAGACAGCTATCCTCTCTATGAAGAATTTCTGAGCCCGGAGGGAAAGGCTGTATTGAACAATCAGGGATTTGCCACTGTAGATGGTGACGGAGACTTTGTGACTCCTCTTGTACACAATCGCGAATGCGCTTACGCACGCTTCGATGAAATGGGCAACTGCCTCTGCGCCGTTGAAACGGGCATAAGGTCAAAGGGCGGATGCCATGCTTCATTCATAAAACCAATCTCCTGCAGACTCTATCCCATAAGGGTGGCTCAGATGAGAGGCGGCACTCTTGCTCTTAATCTACATAGATGGAATATCTGCAAGGATGCTTTTGCAAATGGTGAGAAACTTGGAATACCAGTATACAGATTCCTAAAGGAAGCTATTATCGCACGTTTCGGCCAGGATTTCTATGAGGCTCTCTGCGCGGCAGCCGAATCGCTGAAAAATTGAAAAATATTTTCATTATTTCTGTAGAAACTTGAAAGTTTGGCACGACTTTTGCAAATTTTCAAGACATAATGAGTTTTTTCATAGGTTAAAATTAGGTTTTTGGAAAATACAGGCCGGCTATCGTAAGATAACCGGCCGTTATTTTTAATATATCCGCTCCCGGGCTATACCGAACTTGCTGCTACAATTTAATGAGCTCGTATTCTCTGTTGCCAAGACCTATCTTTGCGGCATGGTCGAGCTGGGCGCGCCACTCGGATTCAGGAGTTGAGTTCTTGAAATGGTCGTGATGGTCAACGAAACCCTCCTTGTGAATATTCTCATAGAGCTGGCTTCCAGGCATAGGCTTTGCTGCAAGAGCCGCATCAACGCAGGCCTGGTCAAGAGCGAGCGGGTCGAATGAAGCGAACATTCCAATGTTAGGGAGAATTGGGACATCGTTCTCGCAGTGGCAGTCACAATTAGGTGAAACGTCAATTATGAGTGAAATGTGGAACTGTGGTCTGCCGTCAACAACAGCCTTAGCATATTCGGCCATCTTGCAGTCCAGATGCTTGTTGGCATCATAGTCCCTGTACTCTATGGCATCGAAGTTGCAGGCACCAAGGCAGCGTCCGCAGCCAACGCAATTGTTCAGGTCAATGCCCATCTTCTTTGTTTCCTCATTGTAGACCAATCCGTTGTTTGCACATTCCTTCTGGCATCTTCTGCAACCGCGGCATTTGTCCTCGCGTACAACAGGTTTTCCGTTGCAGTGCTGGTCCGCCTTTCCTGCCCTTGAACCGCAGCCCATTCCAATATTCTTTATTGTTCCGCCGAAGCCGGCTTCCTCGTGACCCTTGAAATGGGTGAGGGATATGAAGATGTCGGCGTCCATGATTGCACGGCCTATCATTGCCTTCTTGATATATTCTCCGCCTTTGACCTCAACTGAAACGTCATCGGTTCCTTTGAGGCCGTCACCTATCAGTATAGGGCAGCCTACTGTAAGAGGAGTGAATCCGTTCTCCCATGCGCAGTACAGGTGCTCGAGAGCATTTTTCCTGCTTCCCGGATACATTGTATTGCAGTCTGTGAGGAAAGGCTTGCCACCAAGTCCCTTTACAACATCAACAACGGCGCGGGCCCAATTAGGACGGAGGAAGCTCATGTTCCCAAGCTCTCCGAAATGCATCTTTATGGCAACGAACTTGCCATCCATATCAATTGAACCTATTCCTGCTGTACGAATAAGTTTCTGAAGTTTCTTTGTAAGACCGTCGCCATAGGCAATGGTTCTGAAATCAGCGAAATAAACCTTTGATTTTTCCATATTCAATCTTTTTTTGTTTACAAATTTAGCACGGAGCCTTCAAAATAGCAATAGGTTTGCCTCTTCAGATAATAATGGCTAAATTTGCATTATTCCAATTATCATTGATTAAAACTTTAAACATAAATGCAGTTATGATAAGCAATATTACTCCAAGCATAAAATACATAGGCGTTGACGACATTGACATTGATTTGTTCGAAAGCCAGTACGTTGTTCCTGAAGGAATGTCTTACAATTCCTATCTCATTGAAGATGAGCATATTTGTATTATGGATACGGCGGATGGACGCAAAGGGGAGCAGTGGCTTGACAATCTTGACGAGGCTCTTGCGGGACGCACACCTGACTATCTGGTTGTACATCATATGGAACCTGACCACGCTTCTCTCATAAGGGCAGTGGCTGAACGTTTCCCTCAGATAAGGATTGTCATGTCCGACAAGGCCGAAAAAATGCTGGTCAATTTCTTCCCGGGTTACAATTTCAGTGGCAGAACCATCGCTGTAAAAGATGGTGATACATTGAATCTGGGTGAGCACTGTCTGAAGTTTGTTGCCGCTCCAATGGTTCATTGGCCTGAGGTGATGGTAAGTTATGACAGCAAGGACAAGGTTCTCTTCTCAGCGGACGGTTTCGGAAAGTTCGGTGCTCTGTGCAACGAGACCGACGACTGGGCTTGCGAGGCGCGCAGGTACTACTTCAACATCTGCGGCAAATATGGTATTAATGTACAGCGTCTGCTCGCAGCCGCTTCAAAGTTGGAGATAAATATAATATGTCCGCTCCACGGTCCGGTGCTCAAGGAGAATCTGGCTTACTATATCAATCTTTACGACACCTGGTCAAAATATGAGGCCGAGACCAACGGAGTTCTAGTGGCATACGCTTCAATACACGGAGGCACCAGGGCAGTTGCCCAGGAAGTTGCTCGAATGCTTGAGAAGAAAGGACTTGAGAAGGTGTCTGTCATGGATCTGAGCCGCTGTGATATAGCCGAGGCCATTGAGGACGCTTTCCGAATGAGCCGTCTGGTTGTTGCCGCTTCAAGCTACGACGCCGGAGTGTTCCCTCCAATGTATGATTTTGTTCATCACCTTGCAATCAAGGGTTATCAGAACCGCAAGGTTGCCATTATAGAGAACGGTTCCTGGGCACCGTCAGTAATACGCACAATCAAGCCTATGTTCGAATCAATGAAGAACATTACTCTTGTTGAGCCTATGGTTACCATCTGGAGCAGAATGAAGGAATCGGATATTCCTGCACTTGAGCAGCTTGTTGATGCAATTTCAGAATAAATTGTTCTAAGAATACACGGCAATAAAAAGCACGAGGCGGGTCAAACTGACCCGTCTCGTATTTTACTTTCACACTTGCTCCAGATTCTCCGCCAGCAGCTGGGCGAAATCCTTTACCGGAACAGGAGAATGCTTTGCAAATGTTGTGAAGCATAAAGGACATGCGGTGATTATGCCATCAGGAGACTTTGCCATGAGATTCGCAACCGAATGCTCGGTTATATGTCCCCTTTCTTCATATGTAAGGGTGAGACTGCCCACCGAACCTCCGCAGCAGATGCTTTCGGAACGTTCCTTTGCGGCAGGCACCAGTTTACCGGCGCAGGCTACAGCCTCACGAGGCTCCTCATATATTCCGCAACCGCGGCCGAGATCGCAAGGATCGTGATATACATATTTCAAATCACTGCACCCAATCTTGAGGCGTTTCTCCTTTATGAGTTCATTGAAGTATTCTGTGTAGTGCATGACACGCACACCTTCCAGCTCATATTTCTCCTTGAACATCCTGTAGCAGATAGCACAGCTTACCAGGAGAATCTGCGCACCGCTTTCCTTTATCAATCTTGTGTTGGCTTCAACAAGCTGGGCAGCCTGCTGCAATCTTCCGGAAAGGAACAAAGGCCTTCCGCAGCAGATACTGCGGTCCCTGTCCATGTTTGACCATTCCACGCCTGCGGCATTCAGAAGTTTCTCCACGGATGTCCTTACAACAGGTGTGAGCGAACTCATGCAACCTGCGTAGTACAGAAGCTTCATTGAAGCTATGTTCTGTGATGCCTGGTCCTGATTGCCGCCAAGGTTCATGATTATGTGGCCTATGCTCTTCACGGAACCACCTATGCTCTTCACGGAACCGCCAAGGGTTGAGACTATGGTCTTCACCGTGCTTGATGGGGCCGCCCCAACAAGTCCTGCGCCATCGCCGGTGGAAGGTAATTGAGCGGTACTTCCAACCCCAAGATATGAGAAATCAGGCGAAATATTGTATTTCCTTGTGCTTCTGTATGCAAGTCTGAGGTCAACGGCATCTATCTGAATAGGGCAAAGTGTTCCGCACTTGCCGCACATGAGACATTTCTGCGCAATTTCAAGGCTTCGCTGCGCATTGTTCCTCTTATACTGGCGCACAAGATATACCGTAGCGTCCTTTGACCTTTTGTGCAGACCCATAGGGCAGGCATCTATGCATACTCCGCAACTAGGGCAGGTAAACATCTGTGCACGCGCAAATCCCTTGTTGTGTACACGCACCTTCAAGCCTGCATTCCTCATAGGAATGAGAAGTATCTCTGTTGGAATATGCATGTACCTTGTGAATGGCAGGCAGAACATGAATATTCCCAAATCCACTGAATAAGCCCACCAGGCAATGGTAATGTTTTCAGGATTGTTCATGAAACTGCTCAGCAGCCAGTTGATAGGCTCGGTCATGAAACTTCCTCCGGCAACTCCGGCGGTAAATCCTTCCGCAATCCACCTGAACGGAAATATCAGCCACAGACTGTAAAGTCCCACATGGTCGAGCAGTGTCAGACGCGTGGTTCTTTTCATGCCAAGGGCAAGAGAACGGAATCTTTTGAATATTGCCAGACCTATGCCTATCAGTACTACAAGCAGGAAGAAATCCATCAGGAAAAAGAAAAGCGCTCCACCAACAGTTGTACCGTTCACCTGCATGAAATATCTGAAGAATATAGGATAATAAACCAAGTGCATCCTTTCCGGTATGTAGAACCATGTCTCTATATGCCCCAGCACTATGAGCATGAACCAGCCGAAAGCAATGCTGGAATGCATGAACCCCAGCAGGGCGTTCCTTTTCCACAGTCTCACATGAATGAGGCAGTCAAGGAACATGTCCTTGAGGTTCCTTACAATACCTGTTGGAGTGAAAAGGAAGGCTGTGAACTTCACCCTGTCCTCCCTGTCGAGCTGATAGAATATTTTGACCAATCCCCAGACACAATACACCAGGACGAACACCATTCCGCAAAAGAATGGAAGAACGAACGGATCGAATGCCTCAAGAACTCTCTCCTGCATCATAATCACTGAATATTATATATTTTCTGAATGCTGAGAATCAAGTGCCTTGTATTTATGCCTCTGGGACATACTATATTACACTTTCCGCAAAGCATGCAGTTCTTCACCATTGATATCTGGTCCTTCCAGGCTCCCCTCTGCAACGATGCTATAAGCTTGCACAGGTTCATTCTTGCAAAATCACCTGCTGTGCAGCTTGCGGCGCAACTTCCGCAGGCCATGCATTTCTTCACATCAGGTTCTTCCTTGCACAACCGGTTGAACAGCGGGTCATTACTCTGCTCTATCCTTATTGCCGAACTTGGGGCCAGACCATAACCGAAATTAACCATAACTTTTATTTCTTACTGCGATAGTTGGTTTTCTTCATGTATGAGTCTATTTCCATGGCAGCGGCCCTGCCTTCACTCAAGGTCTCCGGAAGAGTCTTGGGTCCGGTGGCGGCACCTGCAAAGAATATACCATCGCGGGTGGAAAGACAAGGGTCTGACACAGGGTTGGCTGCTGAGAAGAAGCCGTCCTCTCCAGGAAGGACCTTGATCATTCTGGCAAGGTTCGCATTCCCCTCAGGGGCAACTATACCGCTCATGAGAACCAGAAGGTCCATGCTGATTTTCACTGGCTTGCCAAGGAGAGTGTCATCGGCCTTAACAACAAGACGGCCGTTGATGTCCTCGGAAACCTCGGAAACCCTTCCGCGCAGGAACCTTATTCCATACTCCTTCTGCGCCTTGAGATACATATCCTCGTAACCACGCCCGAACATCCTGAGATCCATGTA
Source organism: Candidatus Egerieisoma sp. (assembly GCA_045599845.1). Lineage (GTDB taxonomy): Bacteria > Bacteroidota > Bacteroidia > Bacteroidales > UBA932 > Egerieousia. The sequence goes on from JAZRWT010000284.1 coordinate 8,905, forward strand.
GAAGCAATATACAACGGCATCAGGGAATTTCTCCTTTATTTCCATTGCCTGCTTCACAGCCGTGGCGCAGCAGACCTTGGAGCACTGTCTGTTGCCGGCCTTCTCATCACGCGAGCCCACGCAGTGGACGAAACCTATAACCTCCGGATTCATCACACGCTCATCCTTGCCTGTATTGAAATAGTTCTCCAGATCTGCGTTGGTAATCACGCGGTCATATATGCCATATCCGTATTCCTGCTTCTTCTGAGCCGGGAACAACTGAAAACCGGTGGTTACAAGAATGCACTTGACCTGTGCGGAAAGTCCGTTGGAGAATTTCACAACGTATGTGTCCTTAAGTCTGTTGATTGACACAACCTCGGTTGAAGTGAAGTATTTTATGCCATCCAAATCGGAGATGAGCGGCTCCAGCACGTCCTTGGCAGCTATCATCTGCGGGAACAGCCTGTTCCAATGTGCAAGATGTCCGCCCAGAGATGCTTCCTTCTCAATGAGGACAGGAATGTAACCCAGATCCCTCAATCTGCGCGATGCCTCCAGACCGCTGGCCCCACCGCCAATCACAACTACGTTTTCTTTCATAAGCAATAAGTTCAGCCGCTCTTAGCAGCATTTTATATTCATAGGGAACTCAGGCGTAGCAATGATCTTTCCACCAGCTCCCTTGTATTTGTCTTCAGCTTTGTAAGGAATGCCCATCTTGTCCAGCAGAGGCTCAACGGCAACCTGATGTGTCTGCAGTCCGAGGTCCCAAGGGTCATATCCAAGAACCAGGCCGGCAACCTCCTCGTATGTGAATACAGGAATGCCATAACCGTCCTTGCCGTAGGTCTTGCCTGTCTGTTCGGCAATCACGTACTGCCAGCGGTCCAGGAAATACGGGCATCCCGGGCAGTTGGTGATTATCATATCCGGCTCGAACGGCTCCATGGATTCGAACTTCTTGTATGTGTTCGACATTGAATACCCCCTGTTGGCCTTTACCAGATACTGCCTGAAGCCGAATCCACAGCAATGCCTTCTCTCCGGATAATCTATGTCCTCACCTCCCCAACTCTCAATCATTCCTGCAAGCACGTATGGATATTCCGCACCGCCCACGCCCTTTGAAGGGAACATCTTTGAATAGTGGCAGCCTATATGCTCCACAACCTTGAGCGGTTCGCCGGTGTATCTGTTCACAAGCCTGAACTTTGCCCTTTCGGCTATTTCGTTACGGAACTTGTAAATGATATCGCTGGCATGGGCAAGGTATTTAGGAACCTTGAACTCCCTTTTTGTGGCCTTCCAGAGATTCTCTCTTATTTTCGCTTCGAGTTCAGGGAAGTTCCTCCAGTCCTCCATGACTTCCGTGTACAGGCCGAACGATGTAATGCAGCTGCACACATAGTTCTCATAGCCGTTCTCTGTCATAAGTGCAAACTGACGGGCTATGATGGTCATCATGGTTTCCTGAGGTATTGCCTCAGAATGATATGCTATGCCGCCGCAGGTAGTGTGGTGCGGCGTTTCAAAGAAGTCCTTGCCGAGCCTGTTATTCACGATATCAAGAAAGGTCTTCTCCGAAGCGGGGAAAAAGCTCTGCCTTATGCAGCTCCTTACATAAAAATAATGGTCATCCGGAATATCCTTCTGGTATTCGGACCAAATCTTCTGTTTTCCTTGAAATATCATTGATACTGTTGTTTCACTGTTTAATTCCTTACCATCACCGGTTCAAATGAGTTTCGGAGGTTTCGTGGAATGACTTCTCCTCAAGTTCCTCGAGCGTCATGCCCATTTCGGCCGCAACTTTGCGTGAAGCCTCCTCAACAATCTTCATCCTTTCCGTTCCGCCTGTAACATCGAATATGGCCTTGAGCTCATCGAGCGATTCCTGGGGAATCTTCCTCAACGCTCCTGGTCCAATCTGGTCAAGATGCGCACCAAGCCTCTCATATACGGTTTCCATATTCTCGTTCAGCCACTTGCCCACGAGTCCGTACTCCGGATGTTCCTCGTAATGGAAAGTCCTTGGATAAACGCAATAGCCGTAATTGAGGATATTGGTCTGCATACGGCGCGTAAGAGGCAGCTGCTGTCTGCCCTTCTCGCTGTACACGAAATAGCCCATGTCAATGGACAAGGAACGCAAGGCCATGACAATAAGGCCCGGAGCATTCTTTCGCGGGCATCTGGTAAGGCAGGACATGCATTCACCGCAATACCATATCATCTCGCTTTTGAGCAGCTCCTCTATCTGAGCATCGTCCTTTGTCTGTACAATGTTGACTATTGTCTTAGGGTCGTATTTGTAAAATTCCGCAGCAGGGCATATTGCGGAGCAAGTGCCGCAGTTTATGCAAGCCTTAAGCCCCTCCTTCACCCTGTAATCCTGTGCAAGCCTGTCGAAAAGTTTACCCATTTTACAAGAATTTCAGTTCAGCGCCATTCTCATCCACATCGATGGTGATTTCCCTGCCCATGTAAAGGCTGTAGGTAGGCTGCTCGTGACCGCAAGGGAATCCGAAAATCACAGGGATACCCAGCGGAGCCGTATATTCATTGATAAGGTCATAAACCTTCCTCTGCCATTCATCCTCCCCTCCTATCTCTGAGAACTGGCCTATGATTATGCCCTTGAGCTTTGCGAGCCTGCCGCCGCATTTGAGTGTGCGCAGCATTCTATCTACAGTGTACATACGTTCAGTGATATCCTCTATGAACAGGATGGAGTCTTCATCGAACTTATTCTCCCATAAGGTTCCAAGAGTTGAAATGTAAAGTGCAAGGTTTCCGCCCACAAGGCGCCCCTGTGCGTGGCCCGGTCTGCTGTACTTGTGAGGACCTACCCTGTAGCCCTCGAGTTCTCCCCAGAGAGCCTGGTGCAGGGTCTGCTCGGAAAGGAGGGAATCCTCTCCAAGAAGACTTGGCATTATGCCATGAATCGACTCCATCTCCATGTCCTGAAGGACTGCGTGGGCGATTGTAATGTCACTGAAACCAACAAGCCACTTCGGATATTTCCTGAACAGGCTGGTATCCATTACGTCCATGGTACGCATGGTTCCATAACCGCCTCTGTACGATATTATAGCCTTTACCTCAGGATCCTTCAGAGCCGCCTCCAAATCGGCCGCCCTGTCCTCGTCCTTGCCTGCGAACTCGCCCGGAAGCGCATCAAGCAGATGCCTGCCGGTCTTTATCTTGAGTCCCCAGCTCTCATACAGATCAATCCAGCGTCTTGACTTGCGGCTCTCCTCTGTAAGAGAAGAAGCCACAGCCATCACATATACGGTGTCACCTTCTTTCAGATAAGGTGGTCTCAAATACTGCTTCATTTGAAAATAATATTATAAAAGTCAAATTTCCAGTTACATGCTTCTTACGAATATCTCAAGAATCCTTGCCTTGAGCTCCTTCCACTTGCCGGAAACCATTGTGAAGAATGAATCATTGTAAGTGTTGAGCAACTGAGCCGCCTCATCATTCTTGCCATCCTTTATGAGTTGTGCAGCCTCCTGCTCAATCACCTTGTTCTCCATCATCATGAGTTTCTCGAAATTGCTCTGCCAAGGCTCAATCACCTTGCGGGTCTTGTCCCAATAAATGGTGGCCAGTCTGTTGGTCTCGCGGAATGCCCATACGGCAGCCTCAGGCCTGTACTCGTTCTGGCCGCAATGCATCATATTGTGAGGGAGTGTTGTCTGTCCGGCATAGATAGGGAACCTAGGGCTTTGAGCGGCATTGTCGTATGCAAAGTAAACGATTCCGCCAACTGCATCAGGCAACCACTCGCGGCACTGTGCCACCCATGAATATGAGCACTGTATTACAGCAACTGTCCTGCGGTTCTTCACTACCGGAGTGAACTCTATCTTCTGGCCCTTCTTGAGATTCTTTTTGTCAGCTATCATTGCCTCAGCCTCCTCCTTGAGCACGAACTTGTTGAGCATTGCGCGCACATCGGCGCTCATGAACGGAGAAATAGGAACTACTTCCTCGTCATACTCATTGTATTTGCTGAAAGGATACGGATCGCTGTCCTGAATCTTCTCTCTGCGATGAACCTTTATCTTGAGATTTTCGGTAACGTCATAACGTCCTGTACCTTCGTAAGTCATTCTGTAGAAAGAGAACATCTGCTCAGGGCTCACCTTCTTCTCAGGCACAATGGAGAACGGGAATTCATCCCAGTTCTTAGGAAGGCCGTCTGCATCAAGTTCCATGTTCTCGAACTGCTTAGGAGCCAGTTCCTTGAAAATCATATACTCCCTTATACTGAAAGGACGTCCGTCGCCAACGAGTTTCCAGAATACGAGAGGACCCTTGCCGTCCCATACCTTGTACTGTCTGGCCTTCTCCTTAACGTTCTTGCTCCACATGAAGTTTGCAGGATCGTCAAAATCAATGGCACCTATTCTTGCAATGTTGGCCGAAATGCCCACGTGATTGTCAGGAATTCTCTGAGCAGCCCAGATTGCGCCTGGTTCACCCTCGCCCGGACCATTTATCTCAAAATGCCATACTTCGTTCTTGTCGGCAACTGTGAGGCACTCGCCCCAGTCGCAATAGCCGTATTCCTCGGCAACCTTGCCCATGATCTCAATTGCCTCGCGGGCGGTGGCTGCATATTCAAGACCTATTCTCTGAAGTTCTTCAATCCAGAAGATTCCCTTTCTGTTGATAAGCTCAAGCCTTCCGTCGAATGTGGTCTCACCTATTGCAACCTGCTTCTCGTTCATGCAAGGATATGCTGTGTTGAGGAATCTGTATGTATCCTGCTTAGGTGGAACAATGGATCCGGTTACAGTGGCTATCCTGTTGTCCCAAGGCTCCTCCCTGCGGAAAGCATAGTAATATACATCCTCTTTCTGGCCTGGCTCGAAATGCTTGCGCGGCTCCATTGTAACGTATGTCCTGTAATATGAATCACAGGCGTGTGCGGTCATTACAGAACCATCCGTGGAGGCTTTCTTTCCTACCATTACGGAAGTGCAGCTTCCAACAAAGGAAGGATCGTCATCGTACGCATAAACATCGGTTTGTGCATTGGCGTAGAGGCAACAGAGCAGCATTGCGCCAAAAACGGAAATAACAATTGATTTTTTCATAGTTATATTGTTTGATTTTCTTCGGATTTAAAGTGTTCCTTAATCGGCAAATTTAATCAATTTGAGGCACATTGTCAAACCAAAGCCTCCAAATAGATTTTTATACAACATATTTGGAGTATTGAAAGGCTTTTTATAATTTTATGCAATATTTACGATGATGGTGCTCCAAGAGTCATTGATTCACCATCAGGGTAGAAGGAAATTAACTTAAAACAGATATAAAATGAGCACACGTAGAGGATTTTTGAAAACCGCAGGTCTGCTGACAGCGGCAGCTGCACTCTGGCAGCCTTCAGACCTTTTTGCAAAAGACCCTGTAAGCAAAGGCGGCAGCAAGAAGCTGGAGCTGGCATGGGAGGATTTCAAAGGCATAATGAAGTTCACCTTCCACATTTCAGGTTCATCAAGAACCTTCACCCCTATTGTAATCACCAGAATCACCTGGGACGGTCACGTTGGTTACGGTGAGGCCGCAATGCCTCCTTATCTTGGTGAGACACAGGCTTCATGCCACGAGTTCTACAAGAAAGTTGTGTCCGACGTCTTCCCTAAATTC
>JAZRWT010000285.1:0-2761 GCA_045599845.1 Candidatus Egerieisoma sp.
TTGACATGTTCCTGACTTCCTTGGCGCCCTTGTATGCACCTGCAGTTATCTTTTTCTGAAGTTCCTCGAATGCATTGAGCGTATATTCAACTTGCTCGAGATTGTGCATTGCAGTAGGAATAAGTCTGAACATTATCACATCCTTTGGAACAACAGGATAAACTACTGCGGAGCAGAAGATATGGTAATTCTCGCGAAGATCTATAAGAACTTCCGTTGCCTCCGCAACTTCTCCCTTCATGAATACAGGTGTAACACATGCCTCAGCCGCACCTATGTCAAAGCCTCTCTTTCTCAAGCCATCCTGAAGTGCTCTTGTAACCTTCCACAACTGTGCGCGACGCTCATCTCCCTTGCGTATCATGTCAAGTCTCTTGAGACCGCCCTCGACCAATGCCATTGGAAGTGATTTTGCATAAATCTGAGAACGGAGATTATATCTCAAATAATCAATGATATATTTGTGGGAAGCAACAAAACCTCCTATCTGAGCCATTGCCTTTGCAAAAGCGCCGAAATACAGGTCGATACCATCCATTACTCCGAAATGCTCGGATGTACCCCTACCGTGAGGACCCATAACACCAAAACCATGAGCATCGTCAATGAGTATTCTGAAGTTGTATTTCTTCTTGAGTTCCACTATCTTGTCAAGTTTGCCAAGAGCACCTGTCATGCCATAAACGCCTTCTGTAATCAGAAGAATACCGCCGCCTTCCTCTTCCGCTATCTTGGTGGCTCTTGCAAGGGCCTTGTCACAACGCTCTATGTCATTGTGAGGATAAACTATCCTCTTGCCCATGTGCAGCCTTACGCCATCCATGATGCAGGCGTGAGCTTCTGAATCATAAACAATCACATCGTGGCGTGTCACCAGGGCATCAATGAGGGAAATCATGCCCTGATATCCGAAATTGAAAAGATATGCATCTTCCTTGCACTCGAATTCTGCGAGTTCCCTTTCAAACTGCTCATGAAGTGAAGTGTGGCCGCTCATAGGTCTGGCGCCCATTGGATACGCCAGGCCCCATTTGGCAGCTGCCATGGCATCTATTCTTCTTACCTCAGGTTCGTTGGCAAGACCAAGATAGTTATTGAATGTCCACGCAAGGACCTTCTGTCCGTTGAACATCATATATGGACCTATTTCACCTTCGTTGATTCCCTCAAGTTTAGGGAATGCAAAATATCCGTGAGCCTGTTTGCGGTACTGGCCAAGTGGACCGCCATCGTCCTTTAATATTCTTTCAAAAATATCCATAATATTGTAAATTTAATTTGTATTGACCGTTTTTAGTTGTATCTCAATCTTCTTCCTATACGGAGAACTGTTTTTCTGCTTATTTTGTTCAACTGGCAGATTCTGCTTATAGGAACTCCCGTACGCTTGGATATTTTTCCTAAAGTATCGCCTTTTCTTACAGTCCAGTACTTTATCTTGGCCATTTCCTTCTTGTAAGCGAAGTTTGAGGCAGTGAGCAGCAGAGTACTGTTCTTTATATTGTACGTTGAATCAAAATCAACAATATCGCGTGGATTTATAGGATTCCCCAAATATCTGAATTCCAGATGAAGGTGCGGACCTGTGGAGCGTCCTGTGGAACCACCGAGACCAATAGGGGTTCCGGCCTTCACTTCATCGCCCAGTTTCACAAGGAATTTTGAAAAATGGCCGTATATGGTTTCCAGACCATTGGCATGTCTTACCACCACAAAATAGCCGTAGCCTCTCCTGTCATAGCGGCGTATCCTCACAACCCCGTCAAATGCGCAGTATATGGTATCGCCCTTGTTTACCTTCAGGTCTATTCCATTGTGATGTCTCCATCTGCGGAAACCGAACTCGGATGTAACACGTCCGTGAGCAGGGAGATAAAAAGTATGAACGTCTATCTTGAAAGTATCCTTCGTATCTGCAAGTGAAACCTTGAAAGGATCCAATGTTGAATCCAATTCATCGTAACCGTCCGGTAGTGGTGAGAAGTCAATATTACGCTCGTCTTCAATGTACATTGTATTAACCTCGTCCAGAATAATATATTCGAACGAACCACCGCATCTTTCAATATATGAAGGCAATTTCACCAACATAGGAAGTGACTGCGGAACGTATGCAGAAAGGTCTTCCGAACTTCTGTTCCGCCGTGAGCGCCTTCTTTCTGCCGCTGCCTCCTTTTTAAGTCCCTTGTCCCCGTTTGAATCCTGCTCAGAGGCACTGTTCAACTTCCGGTCTGCCTGAGAGCGTGAAGAAAAAATTCTGGAGAACCAGCTTCCGCCATCATTCTTATTTTGGGCATAGGAGATATCGGAAGACAATATCATTGCTGCAAATAATATAATGGACGCAAAAGTTCTGAAATATGTAGTTGATGGCTGTTTCATTTATCAAGCGTCTATATTTGCGTATTTTGCATTCTGTTCTATAAATTCCCTCCTTGGTGGAACATCGTCGCCCATGAGCATTGAGAAAACTTTGTCTGCCTGGGCTGCATTCTCTATAGTTATCTGCCGCAGTATTCTTTGATCCGGATCCATTGTCGTATTCCAAAGCTGCTCGGCATTCATTTCACCAAGACCTTTGTAACGTTGTATGTGCATGCCTTTTTCCGAACCTCCACCCAGTTCCTCAACCAGAGCGGCCCTTTCCTCCTCAGTCCAGCAATATTTCTCCTTGCTGCCTTTCTTTACCATGTACAACGGAGGAGTTGCGCAATAAACATAACCGTTCTTTATCAGATCAGGCATATAACGGAAGAAGAAT
>JAZRWT010000286.1:0-6940 GCA_045599845.1 Candidatus Egerieisoma sp.
TCGAGGGCTTCCGTCGTCAGGATCTCATACGATTCGGTCTTTTCACTTCCAGTTCATACCTTTGGGAATTCAAGGGTGGAGAGGCTGCAGGAAAGGGTGTTGATGAATATCGTAATCTTTATCCTATTCCTTCTGCAGACCTCAACGCCAATGGCAACTTGAAGCAGAATATTGGTTATTAATAAATTAGACAAGTATGAAACTATTTAAGTATATTTCCGTTATTGTTGCCGTTTTTGCATTGGCAGCCTGCAGCAAAGCAGATCTTGTCACCTATGATCCTTCAAAGGATTCGTCTCAGGCACTTGCTCAAATAAACGGTTGCGCATTGAGCGAGGATGGTGATGATATTACAACCACCTTCCAGGCGGCAGCATTCAGCGTTTCTGCTCCTGTAACATATACTCTACTGATGGATTTGAGCGTGAACAATTTCTCGGATCCTCAGAAACTTGATGCCAAGATAGGTGATGGAACTATAACCATTTCCCAGTCAAAGCTGAACAAGGCCATCATAAACAAAGGTATAGAGCCTAATCAGGATGCACAGGTTGATTTCTGCCTTATGGCCTATCTTACAACAGACAAAGGCGCAGCAATAGATCAGACAGCCATGGCTTCCAACATTGTAACAGCCACTTTCACCACATACGAGAAGGTAATAGGTGAAATGCCTGTTGTTGACGTTCCTGGAGATTATCAGGGATGGGCTCCTGCAGATTATCCTAAACTTTTCAACTACTCATACGATGAGGTTCATTATCGTGGCGTAGTTGACTTCCAGTGCAAGAAAGCCGATGGTTCCGCAGCCAATGGTTTCAAGATTACCGGAGGTGGCGATTGGAGCAGTGATACAGGCAACTGGGGTTCTGCAGACCAGAGTGAGGAAGCTGAAACAAATGTTGTTAACCTTATAAGCGGTGATAATTCACAGAACATCATGTGTTATGGCGCTCACAGATATTATCTGTTCGAGTTCAATCAGAATGCCCTTACTCTTACAAAATTAAGAGCGTTCGACAAGGTTGGTGTCATAGGACTCAACGGAGATTGGGACAATGATATAGTCATGACCTACAATATGTTCCAGGGCCGCTTCTGGGCCGATGTAGATGCTACGGACAATACCGAATTCAAGTTCCGTCTTGATGCAGCATGGGATTCCAACTGGGGCGGTGATCTTGAAGCATTGAGTCCTGGTGGAAGCAATATTCCTCTTGAGGCAGGCCAGTATCGTATATATTTCTACATGAATGACGAAACCATTTATGCTGAGGTTGATGCATCGATGTACGGCAAGGAGGAACCGGGTGCTGAACCTGTTGATCCTGGAAAACCACAAATCTGGTCTCTTATTGGTACACTCAACGGTACAGGTTGGGATACTGATTTCGATCTTGCAAACATGGGCGGAGACACCTGGGCAGTACGCAATGTAAATGTTTCCGATACTGATGAGTTCAAGATCCGTGCTGACCATGATTGGAGCGTAAGTCTTGGAGGTCCTGTGGCTAATTCACAAAGTACTATAGATCCATCTAATCCTTACGATGTTTACAAGCCTGAAATAGGAACAGTATTCAATGCCGGAGACAAGAACATACAGATTGGCAAAGCAGGTCTGTATGACATAACTCTCAACTATTCTGCCGAGGGTTCAACAATACTTATTGAGGAGCACAAGGCCGCATATTCTCTTATTGGAGAAATCAATGGCGATACATGGTCAAAGGATATTGTCATGAAACAGGATGGTGATGTCTGGACAAGTCCTGTAGTGAATATCACAGGCGGTTTCAAGATACGCTATGATTATTCATGGGCTGATGAAAACACATATGGAATAGAAGAAGGTACCGTTATTGAAATAGGCAAGGCGTTCACTGTTGTACAGCCTGGTCAGAACATGACGGTTCCTGAGGCTGGAGATTACAAGGTTGTATTCAATACCACTACCCGTGAGGTTACAATAATTGCTGTGGCATTCCCTGAGACCATGTATATGATAGGTCAGGACTTCGGCGCCTGGGATTGGAATTCCAACGCTGTTGTTGAAATGGTTCCTGTCAACGGTCAGGAAGGTCAGTTCTGGACAGTACGTTACTTTACAGCCGGCAACGGTTTCAAATACTGCGCAAAGAGAGCTTGGGACGGTGATTTCTGGGGCCTCGGAACCAACGATGGTTACACAGAGAGCGGTGGCAACTGCGTTGTAGACAAAGACGGCTTCTATTTGGTACATATCGATGTCAAGAATGATTTTGTTCATATCGAGCCTGCACGTGTATACGGTATGGGTGATTGCTGGGGCGGATGGGATGCCAAGAATCCTGCTGCTCTCTTTGAAGCAGACGGGAATACCATGAAGGCCACTCTGCTCAACGATGGCGAAATCAGAATCTATGTTGAATCTGAGAAAGCCAACAGCGACTGGTGGACACGTGAATTCATCTTCTTTGACGGAAAGATAGCATATAGAGGAAACGGTGGAGATCAGGAAAGGGTAAGAGGTTCTAAAGGCCAGGTACTCACACTTGATTTCAATGCTGGAACAGCGGATCTCAAATAATAACACATTTTTATTCAGTGCGCCGTTGCTTTGAGGCTGCGGCGCACTATTTTTAACAATTCCATTATGAAACGTTCCCTGAAAATTGTTCTTGCCATTATTCTTGGAATCCTGGTCTCTTGCAGCAAATCCGAGAATCCGGCGAAACCTGTAACTCCGGTGACTCCGGTAGTTGATCCTCCAGTAGTCCAGGAGGGCCATTCCGATATTACATACCAGATTCTGGTATATTCCTTTTCGGATTCGAACGGAGACGGGACAGGGGACTTCAAGGGAATAGAGTCAAGGCTTGACTATCTGAAGGATCTGGGAGCAAGCGCTCTGTGGCTTTCTCCAATACATCCGGCATCGTCATACCACGGATACGATGTCAAGGATTACACTACAGTGAATCCCGAGTACGGAACCGAAGCGGATTTCAAGAATCTCATTGATGCCGCTCATGCGAGAGATATAAAGATTTACATTGATTATGTACTCAACCATACGTCAAAGGACCATCCGTGGTTCGTTGACGCAAAGAATAACGACAACAGCCAGTACAAGGACTGGTATATCTTCTCTTCCAATCCTTCTTCCGACATACAGGCCGGGAAGATTCCTATGATAGAGAGGACAGGCTATAATTCAGGGGAGTGGACAAGTTGCGCATCAGGTGGCCAAGGCCCCATGAAAGTCCGCTTTACGCTTGAAATCGATGCCAACAGACATCCGAAAACAATCACCGCCCAAAAGGTGGACAACATACAGAACAATGGTGCTCAGAACTCAGGAATCTGGCTCTACTATGGCGATGGTCAGATGGCCGAATTCTATTCGGATCTCAGCCTGAGCATAGAGTTCAGCAGCGACTGGGGCATACTCGTACGCACATCCAAGGACAGCAGCTGGCCTTTAGGAACAAAATACGGTGCAGCCGAAGGTTCTCAGAGAATGACCTGGGGCAACAAACTGAATATCTATCCAAGTTCTTCAAACTATGACCCAAAGGACATTCTCCTGCCTGGCATGAACTCCAATTACTATCATTCCGTGTTCGGTTCATGGATGCCGGACATCAACTACGGACCTGTATCAAGCTGTGAACAGTCCGGTCCGTTCAAGGAACTTGTCGCTGCAGCGGACAAATGGATTGCAATGGGGGTTGACGGTTTCAGACTTGATGCCATAAAACATATCTATCATGATGCAAAGAGCAGCGAAAATCCAAGTTTCCTGAAGAAATTCTACGATCATTGCAATGCCAGCTATCATTCTGCCGGTCACACGGACAATATTTACATGATTGGAGAGCATTTCAGCGAAGCCGCAGAGGTGGCGCCTTATTACAAGGGACTTCCGGCATATTTCGAATTCTGCTTCTGGTGGCGTTTGAAAGACGCTGTCAACAGTGGCAAGGCTTCGGATTTCGTTGGTCAGATACAAGGGTACCAGAAACTTTATGCACAATACAGGTCTGATTACATAGAAGCCACTAAACTCAGCAACCATGATGAAGACCGTGCGGCAAGCGATCTTGGACGCAATACAGACAAGGTCAAGTTGGCCGCAGCCGTTCTTTTGAGCTGTTCCGGTCATCCATACATATATCAGGGTGAGGAACTTGGCTATTGGGGGACCAAAGCAGCCGGAGACGAATATGTGCGCACGCCTATCCGGTGGACAAGAGGCGGGCGGATAGCCGATGCAAAAGTCCGTTGCGATATGTCAATGCTTACAGATGAGCTGAGCGTGGAGGCCGAACTGGCGTCAAGCAGTTCCGTCCTCAAAGTGTACCGTGATTTTGCCAAGGCACGCAGAACATATCCTGCCCTTACAGACGGAACACTTGCTTATTGCTCCGAAGCGTCAGGCGCTTCTAACATTGCAGCATGGTACAGGATTACTTCCAATCAAAAAATGCTGGTTGTCCATAATTTCGGCAATGGAACAACAAACATCAATTTCAACAATGCACCAGGGGAACTTGTGTGCTCGAACGGTACCGTATCGGTTAATGGTAACAAAATTTCCATAGGTTCATATTCATCCGCAATATTCCTTCAGAAATGAGAGCAGCATTCCTTCTTTCCGCACTGATATTGCTTATGGCCTGCAATCCTGACAAGGCTTTGCAGGAGGAGGACAATAATGGAACCATCGCAGTAGAAAATGCAGATTTCGTAAAGGGAGCCGACATTTCATGGGTTACTGAGATGGAATCGAAAGGTTATAAGTTCTATGATGCGGCAGGTCGTGAAATGGAATGCACTGCTTTGATTGAAAGTCTTGGCTTTGATGCCGTGCGCTACAGACTCTGGGTGAATCCTGAAAATGCATGGAATTCAAAGGAGGATGTCCTGATAAAGGCATTGCGCGCCAAAGCTCTGGGCATGAGAATCATGATTGATTTTCACTACAGCAACACCTGGGCCGATCCGGGGAAGCAGCATATGCCAAAGGAATGGGAAGGACAGAACGTTGAGCAGATATCAAAGAGCGTGACTGAGTACACGGAGTCCTCCCTCAAGTTCCTCAAGGACAATGGCATTGATGTGAGCTGGGTTCAGCTTGGCAATGAAGTGGACAACGGAATGCTTTGGGAAACAGGAAGGGTTGCAGGCAGTTCCGCGGAAAATTTTGCCAAATATTTCAATGCCGCATGTTCAGTTGTACGCAGGATATATCCTAACGCCCAGGTTATACTTCATTTGAGCAACGCCTGGAAAACGGAAACGCTCAGCTGGTTCTTTGACCTGATGAAAGCCAACAAGGTGAATTATGATATCATAGGGCTTTCCCTGTATCCTTCGTATTGGGAAAACGGTGCATATCCTGATTGGAATTCAAAGACACAGGCTGCTTTAAGGAATTTCACCATGCTTCACAATACTTATGGGAAGGAAGTGATGCTGGTGGAGTTCGGAATGCCAGCTTCAAATCCTGAAAAAGCGCGTGCATGTCTTCAGTATCTGATAGACAACGCAGCGCAGAACAACTGGTTCAAGGGTATTTTTTATTGGGAGCCCGAATCGGAGGAATCAAGAAACGATTACGCATACGGCGCTTTCAATGAAGGACGGCCTACATCCGCCCTTGATCCATTCAAACAGTGAATAACACAACAAGCTATATATTATGAACAGGTACTTGTCTTTTATCTTGGCCGCTTTGTTATCCATAGCATGTTCAACTCATGTTGAACAGGAAAGCCGGCATGTTGACTGGAGCTATGATGCAATACTTTATGAAATGAACGTGCGGCAGCTTACACCTGAAGGCACGTTTCAGGCAGCCGCAGCTCAACTTCCTATGCTCAAGGAACTTGGTGTGGATATTGTCTGGCTTATGCCAATACATCCAATAGGGGTGCTCGAGCGCAAGGGCAGTCTGGGTTCCTATTATTCTCCAAGGGATTACTATGCCGTTAATCCGGAATTCGGTACATTGGAAGATTTTGACGCATTTCTGGCACAGGCTCATGAACTTGGCTTGAAGGTCATACTTGACTGGGTGGCGAACCATACTTCCCCTGATTCAGAATTCAGCAAAAAGCACCCTGAATGGTTCCTTCGCAATGAAGACGGTTCATTTGTGGTCCAGCATGACTGGACAGACATAGCTCCAATGGATTTGAGCAATCAGGAAATGAGAGATGAAATGCGCAATTGCCTTCGTTTCTGGTTGAACAGAGGTGTTGACGGTTTCCGTTGTGACGTTGCCGGTGAGATGCCTCTCGAATACTGGCAATCAATCATTTCACTGCTACGTTCAGAATATCCTGGAAAGTATTGGCTGGCCGAGGGTGAAAAGCCCGGACTGCATACCGAATCCGGATTTGATGCTACATACAGTTGGGAGCTTCACCACCTTCTTAACGATATTGCACAGGGAAAGGCAGGTGTTGCAGAACTTAGGAAACTTATTGAGAAGAACCAGTCTGAATATCCACAGGATGCATTCCGCCTGACTTTTACTTCCAATCACGATGAGAATTCATGGGCAGGAACAGAATTCGAGCGCCTTGGAGATGCCTGGAAAGCAATGACCGTACTATGCTGGACTCTGCCCGGGTCGCAGCCTTTGATATATACAGGGCAGGAAACCGGTATGCATCACCGTTTCGAGTTTTTTGAGAAAGATAATATTCCTTTACATGATTGGAACGAGTATACAGACTTCTACAAATATCTGAACGATTTACGTCACAACAACCCTGCTCTCCGTTCCGGCGAAAAGGGCGGCGAGTTTGAATTGATTTCCACAGATGACAATACTCTTGTATTCCGCCGCAGCCTTGAGGATAATGAAGTTACCGTTTCAGTGCAGCTGGAGGCTCCTTGGAACTACAGCATCAGCTGTCCTTCTGACAGGCTTTGCAGGATTGAACCT
>JAZRWT010000287.1:0-5909 GCA_045599845.1 Candidatus Egerieisoma sp.
AGAATACAGACACCAAGGGAGTAAGTGCTATTCTCAACAAGAAGAGCGGATTCCTTGGAGTATCAGGTGTTTCATCAGACTCAAGAGACCTTGAGAATGCAGCAAAAGAGGGAAATCAGAGAGCCGTTCTCGCTCAGGAAATGTTCAAATACAGCGTTCTGAGATATGTTGGAGCATACGCTGCTGCAATGAACGGTGTTGACCTCATAGTATTCACAGGAGGTATTGGTGAGAATGATCCTAGCACAAGAGAGTATATTGGAAAGAATTGTTCATTCCTTGGAATAGATTTTGATTCAGAAATCAACAAAGGCCTCCGTGGCAAGGATGCAATTCTCACAAAGGCTTCTTCAAAGGTCAAGGTTGCCGTTGTAACAACCAATGAGGAACTTGTAATCGCACAGGACACAATGCGTCTGGCATAAATTTGAAAAAAGATTATTAACGTTAAAAACAATGATTATGATAAAGAACTTTGATGAACTTTTCGAGCAGTTGCGTTCACGCTCAAAGAAGAGACTGGTTGCAGCATGGGCTGTTGACAATCACACTATTACAGCTGTTTCAATGGCTATTGACAAGGGTATTGTTGAAGGTACTCTTGTTGGTGACAAGGATATGATTCTCAATGTCTGCAAGGAAGAGAACATTGATTCTGCAAAGTTCAATATTGTTGACAACAAAGTTGAACTCAAGGCTATTGCACAGGCAGTAAGCATGGTAAAGAACGGCGAGGGTGACATCCTTATGAAGGGTCTCTGCTCTACAGACAAATATATGAGAGGCATTCTCAACAAGGAGAACGGACTTCTTCCTGCAAAGGCTACATTGAGCCATGTATCAGTTGTTCTCAACCCTAGCTATCCTAAGTTCATTGTCATAGGTGATATGGCAGTTATTCCTGCTCCTGATTTCAAGCAGAAACAGGCTATCCTCAAATATTGCGTGAATACAGCAAAGGCTCTTGGAGTTGAGAAACCAAAAGTAGCCATGATTGCAGCTACAGAGCAGATGCTCAACGGCATGCCTGCATGCGTTGAGGCTGCACTCATTGCAAAGATGGCAGACAGAGGTCAGATTGGCGGATGCTACGTTGATGGTCCTCTTGCTCTTGACGTTGCTTTGAACAAGGAGGCTGCTGCAATAAAGAAACTCACCAGCCCTGTTGCAGGTGATGCCGACTGCCTTGTATTCCCTGCAATCGAGCCTGCAAACGTGTTCTATAAGACAAATACAATGCTTTGCCCAGGAGTAAAGACAGCAGCCATTGTAGCCGGTGCTGAGGCTCCATGCGTTCTTTCAAGCCGTGCAGACAGTGTTGATACAAAGTTGAACTCAATAGCTCTTGCAGCTATCACTGCAAAATAAGCGCTGGGGGATATGTCATATATAGTTCTGGCTATTAACCCTGGATCAACATCAACTAAAATATCCGTTTATAAGGACGCTTCCGAGCTTTTTACTAAAACTTTGAGGCATACAAGCGAGGAACTTGCTCCTTATAAAGCTGTAATAGACCAACTTGCTTTCCGCAAAGAGACCATCATCAAGGCTCTTGAGGAAAACAAGGTTGAGTTGCGCTCCATTGATATCTGCGTGGGCAGGGGCGGAGTCATAAAGCCTATACCTTCAGGCGTATATGGTGTGAACGAAGCTATGCTTGAGGATATCAGAACCGTGAAATATGGCGAACATGCAAGCAATCTGGGCGGAGTGCTTGCTTTGGAAATTGCCAGAGAGGTTGAGGCTGTGCGCTGTACAGGCAAAGTTCCTGCTGTCATTGCCGATCCTGTTGTTGTTGATGAACTGGATGATGTTGCACGCCTTTCGGGCCACCCTCTTTTCCCTCATTATTCAATATTCCATGCTTTGAACCAGAAGGCCATTGCCAAAAGGTATGCCAAGGAGCAGGGAAAGAAATATGAGGACATAAGAGTTGTTGTTGCGCATTTGGGCGGTGGCGTTTCTGTAGGAGTCCACAAGGGTGGAAGAGTGATTGATGTGAATGATGCTTTGAACGGCGACGGTCCTTTCTCACCGGAACGCTCAGGTTCGCTTCCTGCAACTCTTCTTATTAACGCCTGCTTCAGCGGCAAGTACACAAAGGAGGAGATGAAGAAGTTCGTGAACGGAAAGGGCGGAGTTGTGTCATATATGAATACAAACTCCATGCTTGAACTTGACAATATGGTTGAGGCTGGTGATGCCAAGGCCAGACTTGTTTCTGACGCGTTCGTTTACCAGCTGGCCAAGGAAATTGGAGCAATGACAACTGTTCTTTGCGGGAAAGTTGACGCCATTCTTGTTACAGGTGGTATTGCCTATTCCAAATCGCTCATGGCACAGCTCAAGGAGAGAATCTCATATCTTGCACCTGTTGTAGTTTATCCTGGTGAAGATGAAATGGGAACCCTTGCTGCCAACGGTCTTGCTGTCCTCAACGGCGAGGAAGCAATCAAGGAGTACTAAATTCCTGTATATTTATACAAAACGGGAGTGAATCTGCATAGTTTCACTCCCGTTCTTGCTATTTTCTTCCAAACGGGAGCAATTTCGGATGAATTCACTCCCGTTCTTGCTATTTTCTTTCAAACGGGAGCAATTTGGTATGAATTCACTCCCGTTCATGCTTTTTCCTTTCAAACGGGAGCAATTCTGGATGAATTTACTCCCGTCTGGTAAATTACTTGCGAATTTCCGTGGAGATGTGATTCACGGCCAGGGTGGCGGTGGAGAAGGCTATCTGTAGGTTGTAGCCCCCGGTGTCTGCATCAAGGTTGAGCAGTTCGCCGGCAATGTACAGACCGGGAACAAGTTTCGATTCCATTGTCTTCTGCGATATTTCCTTGGTTGAAACTCCTCCGGCAGTCACAACGGCACGCTTATACCCGACGTAGTCCACTATCTTGAATTGCCAGTCTTTCATGGAAGAAGCTATTTTGCTGACTTCCCTGTTTCTTTTCTGTTCAGCTCCTGTTTTGTCAAAATCCGCAGGTTTTCCGCTTGAGTTGCCATTGAATTTATTAACAGAATAGTTGTCCTTGAAACTGATTACCGTATTAGCGTTCATGCCGTTGCTTTTGCAGAAAGCCTCAATCAATTGCGCAGGAAGCAGTTTCCTAAGCAATTGGTTAAGATTCATTCTGCCTTGCGCCTGCTCCAGTTCACGCTCTATCCTGGCAATCAAAGCATCATGCGAAACGGCCGGCTTCAGGTCAATATGAACCTTCACCTTCTGTCCATTACTCAGACTTTCAACAGCTTTACGGCTGATTTTGAACCCTATTGGTCCTTCAATGCCCCCATCCGTGAAATATATGTCTCCAAATTCCCTTTGCATTTCGGAACCATTCACTTCAAGAACTGCTTCAATATTTTTTACCTCGATGGTTTTTCCAATTTCTTTGTCATTGTTGGAACCGCTGTATTTCGTAGCATCAGTTTTGGAATTGCATCCATTGCATCTGGAATCGTCTGTAGATAAACTGCCAGTTTCTGAAATGTACTGGGCCTTGCATATTTTGAAACTTGAAGCATAGCCTTCAGGAAGCAAGGCGGTAAGTGAGGGGAAGCACTGTGTTATTGAGTGGCCGAAACTTTGGGCAAAGCCGTAGCCATCGCCAGTGCTGCCTGTTGCAGGGTAGGAGAGGCCACCTGTTGCAAGAAGGAGGTATCGGCCTTGCATTTGGCAGTTTTTGCCGGAATGCTCATATATTATTGAGAATCTTGCATCGGAAATTCCAGAAAACGAAGTCTTTGAGCTATGATCTTCTGAATGACAATCAGATGAATCATCTGCATAGTTAGAGTCTTTGGTGCTTAAGTTGCAGTCTATGGACCGGCACTCAAGAACGTTGCAGGAGGTGAGAATATTGCCTCCATGGTTCCTTATGTGCGCCGCAAGGGTCATGGAAACGTCTTTTGCGCACATGCTCTGAGGATATACACGGCAACCGCGTTCAACAACGGTTGGCAGGCCCAGTGAATTCAGGTAATGGATTGTGTCCTCGTTGCTCATTGCCCTGAATGCATTCTTGAAGAAACTCGGCGAAGGGTGTATGTGCGTTGAGAATTCCTCCCAAGGCTTGGTGTTGGTAATATTGCATCTGCCTTTGCCGGTTATGCCTATCTTCTTGCCACAGAACGGATTCTTTTCAAGTATGCATACATCAATTCCTTTGTCAACAGCCATGGCAGCGGCAAACAAACCTGCCGCACCACCGCCAATAATTACCAGTTCATGATATACGTATTCCATACTTCCCATTCATTTGTTCAAGCATAAGGCCCACGACCCATACTCCAATCCAAAGTTCATTTCTTTGCGAATGTACTGCTTGCAAGCGACTTTTTCGCAAACATACTCCTTGCAAACGATTTTTTGCAAGCGTACTCCTTGCAAACATACTGTGAAATCACTGCTGCATTCCAAACTGCTCCTTGAGCCATTGAACGCCCTGTTTTACGTAAACAGGATAAAGCCAGTGACCGCTGTCCCTTGAAATCTTCAAAGTCTTTGGAGCCGTTATTACGTTGTATGCGCTGAAAGTTGAACTAGGGCAGCATACTATATCGTTGAATCCCCATGAGTAGTAGCCAGGAATGGTAACGAAGCGGGCAAAATTCACTGTATCGAAATATTTGCTGGCTGCAATTTTTTCTTTCAATGCAGGTTCGTTCCTGTCTTTGAACAAATGAGGCCAACCGCCTGCACGGCCTTCATAATAACCTGTAACGTCACAGAATGCTGGGAACTGGCAAACCATAGCCTTTACTCTCTTGTCCAGCGCCGATGTTACTATTGAGAGCATTCCTCCCTGGCTTCCTCCATAAACTGCAATCCTTTCAGCATCAACTTCAGGGCGACTCACCAGATAGTCTATTGCACGTACGCAACCTGCATAAACACGTTTGTAGTAGAATGTTTCGCGGCTTTCAAGACCTTGTGTTGCATAGCCTGAGAGAGAACCTTGAACAAGGGCCTGATATATTTCAGGATCTTGATTTACAGGTATTCCATGAACGCCTATTTCAAGGACAACGAATCCTTCCTTTGCCAGATCGTTAGGTCCGCTGAATGCACGTACTGTTGCTCCAGGCAGACGGAGGATGGCAGGCAGCTTTTCTCCTTCCTTGCGTGTTGTTGGCACTGTGAGTACTCCGTAAACGTAATTGCCCGGTCTGTATGATTGGATTTGGACAAAATATACATCAGCGGCGGCTGTGCTCTGTTCCTTGCTCCAAGTGCATTTGCTTATCATAGGGACTTTTTCGCTTTTCTCCAAGGTCTTGTCCCAGAACTCCTTGAAGTCATCGGGCAGGGTGGTTGTAGGTTGAATTGAATATGGCTCAAAGCCAACGTTTGTCATGCCCTTGTATTCCACGCCGTCATATTTGACAACCGTATTTATGGTTATGAATCCAGGTTTCTTGGCACCGGGGAATTTAATCTTTGCAAAGCCGTTCTTGTCCGTTGTTGCTTTTCCTGTGAAGACAGGTGCATTCTTTTCAGGACCGTAAGAGTATTCAATTACGGTGTTAGGCATCATTACGTTCTCCCTTACGGCATACAGAGTAATGTTTACGGTCTCGCCGCACTTGTAAACCCAATCCTCATGGTCAGGCTGTGCAACAGGTGTTACATATTGTTTAGATGGTTGGGCAAATAATGAGCCAATGCATGAACAAAAGGCTATCAGAGTAAAAAGGAATAATCTTTTCATAATCAAATTAATTAGCGTCAGCACAAAATTAGCGATTAAAATTCAATTATGAATGAGAGGATGGGAATAGAAATCTTATTTTTTCAGATGATATGGATTATGTGTAAATTTGAGTTGTTATATTATAAACTATGTTAAAGGCATTAAAATATATTCTGTTGCGCTATTTAATAGAGATTATTTTTG
>JAZRWT010000288.1:0-2147 GCA_045599845.1 Candidatus Egerieisoma sp.
CACAAGAAATGCCTGGCTCTTTGCCATGTATGAAGGTGGGATAAGAATAGGGGACATAATACAGCTCAGGTGGAGGAACATTGTGGGGAACAGGCTCATATACACTATGGCCAAGAATGGAAAACAGGTAAATGTGATTCTGGTGCAGGAAGCTGTGAAGATTCTCAAACTCTACCAGAAGACATCCCAGAGACAGACAGACTACATCTTCCCTTATCTGGACAATGAAGCAGAATATGCCAAATACATAGATTATGAAGACAGGAAAATAATGCCCCTTGAAGTTAGCAGGAAATACTTTGACACAATAAATGCAAGGGAGGCCAAGATAGGTAAGATGTTAAGGGAGATAAGGACACTAACTGGGATTCCTCATCTGACATTTCACACAGCAAGACATACCTTTGCACTCAGGGCAAGACAGGCCAATGTGGATAACACAACCTTGAAGAACATCCTCCAGCATTCATCCCTTAACACCACAGAGACCTATGTCAAGAAACTGGACAGCAGCAGTGAAGATGCTGCTATGAAGGTGATGTATCTTGACCAGACACATCACAACAAGGAGAAGAAAAGGATAATAAAACAGATAAAGAAACTTGGTTTAACACCAGAGGAACTCATTGAACTTCTTTCTGGCAACTGATATCCATTTTCTTCCCCAATTATGGTCAGCAGGGAGTCTGTCAGGATTGTCTTCAATCAGTCTGAAAACAATGAAAACCCCCTTCCAGACACTTGCAAGAGGGTTTTACATAAGAAAAGGGATTTGCATCTTTTGGATAAGTTGTAAGCGCCTGCGGCATTTCACACGACGGCCCGCCCAAAGGCAACGGTCCCGAGCCGGGACCGCTCAGCGGTGCATTCTCGGGTGATTTTGGGAAAATGACTTTTCCTGGCAAAATGATGAAAAGTCAGTGGACTTTTCCTCGGATTCGAAAGAGTTTTCTAACTTTGGCGGAAAAAATTGGATACGAGGTCATCAGTGAATCATAGCCGGTTTCCAGGATGTTGTTTTCAGCTGGATCCTCCTGAAAGAAAGCTTATCCTGTGAAAACAACATATTTGGTATAAAATATGTTATTTTTGCAGAATATATCTCAAGTAAACGCGTTACAATATTTTTATACGATATGAAACAGAAAACAGTCTATCTTTTGTTGGCAGTGATTGCCCTTGCCGGGGTCAGTTCCTGCAATAATGCTCCCAAGGAGCAGCATACGTCTTTTGAGACCATGACTCTGGTCAAGCAGAATATAGAGCTTCCTATGTCATGGAGCGCATCACTGGAAGGAAAGAATGATGTCAAGATTGTTCCACGTGCAAACGGGCAGCTTATGAAGGTCTGTGTCTCAGAAGGTCAGAAAGTGACAAAGGGACAGACTCTGTTTCTTATTGACAACAGGCAGCAGACTCAGACATTGAATGTCGCTCAGGCTGACCTGCAGGCGGCTGAGGCAATGTGCAACAGCGCCAAGCTTGAATATGAGAGCAACAAGAACCTCTATGAGAAGAAAATAGTCAGCTCATATATGCTTAACACGGCCTTGAACGATTATAACATGGCAAAGGCGTCAGTCGCCCAGGCGAAGGCTGCCGTGGAGAATGCGAAGCTTGATTTGAGTTACTGCACTATTGCTTCTCCGGTGAACGGACTTGTCGGAAGTATCCTAAATAACGCCGGAGACCTTGTATCCTTTGTGGATGTGCTCACAACTATTTCCGGGACATCCGAGGTGAACGCCAAGTTCTCACTTACGGAGACACAGGTACAGGAGGTGATCAGGGAGACCGGTTCACTTGAAAAGGCTCTGGCTGACCTGCCTTCCATGACGCTTACCCTCAAGGATGGCACTGTATATCCGCATGAGGGCAAACTGTCAACCCTGGCCGGGATAGTTGACAAAAATACAGGTTCTGTAATATGTAAGGCTGTGTTTCCGAACCCTGACGGATATCTTTACTCCGGGATACAGGGGACGGTCAGCATGAAATTCATGTACAATGACGTGATTGTCGTGCCTCTTACGGCTTTGGTGCGTCTGCAGGACAAGACCCTTGTCTATAGGGTTAAGGACAATTGTGCAGAAAGCGTGATTGTTGAAGTGGAAGAACTTGAAAATGGTAAGGATGCCGTTATTATG
>JAZRWT010000289.1:0-3730 GCA_045599845.1 Candidatus Egerieisoma sp.
AAACTGTTGTAATGAACACCCAGTTCGTAATTCCAGCTATACTCCGGCTTGTAAGTTATTATGTCCTCCACATTGTATGCAGCTTCGGAAGCCCCGCTGCCAGCAGGCATTCCTGAGCCCATTCCTGCAGGTTTCCCTGCACCGCTTCCGGAACCTCCACCCATGCCGCCCATTCCTGCGCCCATGAGGTTCTTCATCATCTCGTTCTGAAGAATGTCGGAGAACATCTGGTTATTATAACCGCCAGCCTTGAAACCTCTTGCAACTGACGCATACACATTGCTGCCGGCACCGAAGCTGTAAATCAGGCTCAATTTTGGAATAGGTGTGAAATAATTGTCCTTGAGCTTGTCCTTCAAATCGGTGTCAACGTATGTGAAAGCCTTCTGGAAAGGAGTCATCATGTAGCCTATGGTGTTATGGCAGGCATAATCGAACGATGTATGTTCATAGTCAAGCCTGAGCCCTGCAACAATCTTCAAATTGTCAACAATCTCAGACTCCGTCTGGGCAAAGAGCGCAACCGATGTCACAGGTGTCTTGAACGCACTCACAAGCGGAAGATTCTCCATGTCCTCAAACACGAGCTTGGCCATTGGCATCACCTTATGTATCTGAGCATTGATATTGTCAAGTATAAGCCCCGTGATACCATCTTTCCTGAAAGTTACGGGAGCGTTCATGTGATTGTACTTGTAAAAAGCGCTCAGACCCGCAATCCAGCTGGATGAGTTATTTTCTTCATCAACGCTCTTGAAGAGAAACTCCTGATTGATAACGTTCTCCCTCTGCGCCTGTTCCATTATAAACATGCTCTTTGGTGTGAAGTCCTGGTCAAGTGTCATGCAGTCACGCAGATACTGCCAGCTGGTAGCACTTGAAAACGTGAACGTGCCAAAATTCCAGCTGAGCTTGAGCATATCGCTTACCAGAGTCCTTCTGTATGAACAGATATCGTTGTAATTAGCCTGCGCAGTGGTCTCCGTTGCAGGATCATACAGACCGTAGGCATATCCGCCCTGCACATCCCTTGTGAATGAAACTATGTTTTCCAAAGTGAAAATTTTGGAAGGCGTATATATGAACTTGCCACGGAACGCGCCGCTTTTGCCGCTGTCACATCTGTTGCCATTGAAGGCATTCTTGAAAAAGCCATCGGTGGAACCATACCTGCCTCCCAGTGAAAAAGCCACCTTCTCTGAAACTTTCTGATAAGTGGAGGCATTGAATTCATAGCTGTTTGCACTGCCATATCCCAGCTTTATCCTTGTACCCTGATAGTTCACTGGCGATAGTGTATAAATATTGAGCACGCCGCCAATTGTGTTCCTGCCAAAAAGGGCGCTTTGCGGCCCGCGAAGAAGGTCAATTCTGGCTATATCCCAGAGCTCCATATCAAAAGCGTTTTTGTTGAGAACCGGCATGCCATCCACGTTCAGTCCTATTGCCGGATTCTCCATACGGCTGCCTATTCCCCTGATATATATGCTTGAAGTCATCTTGGAACCATATTCAGGCATGAACAGATTACCGGCCGATGCAGCAAAATCCGCTATGCTCCTTATATGGGAGTTCTCTATCTGCAAAGCAGTCTTGGAGTATGAAGATACAGGCTCCAGCCTGAGCTGTGACTTAAGCTTTCCGGCAACCACAACAATGTTCTGCAAACTGTCCTCCTCTATATCGTTTGCAGTTTCGGAAATTTCGTCAAATGCACACTCCCCTTGAAGATTGCAAGTTAAACCTTCAGCAGATGAAGCGGCAGAAAAAGTAAAGAAAAGAAAAACTATCGCTGTAAAAAGATACTTCATGATCGTGAATTTCAACGGTGCAAAGGTATTCATAAAGTGCCTGCGGCCCACCTATAATAAATTATAGTTTGCAACTTCTTTCTGCTACGTCCACCCAGGGATGTAGCAAAATAGCAGTGAAAGAGACTATTTGCTACATTCATCACCCCTGAACATAGCAATTTCCAATTAGATATTGGACGCTGAAAAAAACAAGCCCTCCGCTTTGCTTGCAGAAGGCTTGTTTTTCATTGATATTGTGTATCTGCTATCTATCAGACTTTGATTTCAACCTCAACACCTGATGGCAACTCAAGTTTCATAAGAGAATCAACTGTCTTAGGAGTTGAGCTGTAGATATCAAGGAGTCTGCGGAAAGAATTCAACTCAAACTGCTCTCTTGACTTCTTGTTAACGAAGGTTGAGCGGTTTACAGTAAAGATCTTCTTGTCTGTAGGAAGTGGAATAGGTCCGCTTACAACAGCACCGGTAGCCTTTACAGTCTTTACAATCTTGTCTGCTGATTTGTCAACAAGAGCATGATCGTAAGATTTCAATTTTATTCTTATTTTTTGGCTCATCTTAATGTTTTTTGACCAATTAACTAATCTTTTTATTCGTCATCAGATACAAGTGACCTGTTGCCTGAACTCTCTATCACATCTTTTGCAAGCGCTGCAGGGAGCTCTGCATAATGTGAGAAAGTCATTGTGCTTGTTGCCCTTCCTGAAGAAAGTGTCCTGAGTACGGTTACGTATCCGAACTGTTCTGCAAGAGGAACCAATGCCTTGACTATTCTCGCATTGCCGTTTGAGTCCATATTTGTAATCTGGCCTCTGCGTTTGTTCAAGTCACCTATGACATCGCCCATATAGTCCTCAGGGGTTACAACCTCAAGGGCCATTATAGGTTCCATAATAACAGGTGTTGCTTTTGGAAGTGCCTTGCGGAAAGCCTGACGGGCTGCAATCTCGAATGAAAGTGCATCTGAATCTACAGGATGGAATGAACCGTCCTTAAGAATGACCTTCATTGAAGTTACCTCATAGCCTGCAAGAACGCCATTGACCATGGCAGCTTTGAAACCTTTCTCAACGGCCGGAATGAACTCTTTAGGAATGTTTCCACCCTTGACTTCATCCACAAACTGAAGACCGGTGACACCCTCATCGGCAGGGCCGATTTCAACGAGAATATCAGCGAACTTACCTTTACCGCCGGACTGCTTCTTGA
The DNA here is from genome assembly GCA_045599845.1 of Candidatus Egerieisoma sp. Taxonomy (GTDB): domain Bacteria; phylum Bacteroidota; class Bacteroidia; order Bacteroidales; family UBA932; genus Egerieousia. Next base: position 3,024 of record JAZRWT010000289.1, read on the forward strand.
ATACCTCCTTGTGCTGAACTGTGGACTTGATAGCCTCCTTGTAGTTCACCTGAGGTGCGCCCTGGTTGATTTCAACACCGAACTCCCTGCGCAAACGGTCAACGATGATATCAAGGTGAAGCTCACCCATACCGCTTATGACCGTCTGTCCTGTTTCTGTATCTGACTTGACTGTGAATGTAGGGTCCTCCTCTGAAAGCTTGCCAAGCGCTATACCGAGCTTGTCAAGATCTTTCTGAGTCTTAGGCTCCACTGCAAGTCCTATCACAGGATCCGGGAATGTCATTGATTCAAGAATTACAGGATGGTTCTCATCACAAACTGTATCGCCTGTACGGAGTTCCTTGAAACCAACGGCGGCGCAAATGTCACCTGCTTCAACGAAATCTATTGGATTCTGTTTGTTCGAGTGCATCTGGAACAGACGTGAAACCCTTTCCTTCTTGCCTGAACGTGTATTGAGAACGTATGAACCTGCATCAAGCTTGCCTGAATAGGCACGCATGAATGCGAGTCTTCCAACAAAAGGATCGGTTGCAATCTTGAAAACCAGAGCACAGAAAGGTTCCTTGGAATCCGAATGCCTTATTACAAGCTCTTCTGTACGAGGATTTGTTCCTTCAACCATGTTTTTGTCAAGAGGTGAAGGAAGGTATCTCATTACAGCATCCAAAAGGAACTGAACACCCTTGTTCTTGAATGAAGAA
>JAZRWT010000290.1:0-2257 GCA_045599845.1 Candidatus Egerieisoma sp.
CAGATTGCCGTGGCTGAGCATCATCTGTGGCAGACGCAATTCCCAATTACCATTACCTATCGGAGTAAAAGAATATGAGAAGCTTCGTTTCCAATTGTTGAAATCTCCTATGAGATATATTCTGGAAGCGCCTGGTGCCCACTCCCTTATAACCCACTCCACTCCTCCGTCCTGCCTGCGTTCCTTATGAAGCGGATAATACAGATGGTTGTTCACAGCGCATGAAATGCCCTTGCTGCCAAAAAGTCTTGTCTTTTCAGACAATATTCTGGCGTGACGTGAGTCAATGGCATCACGGTAAGCTTCCAACCACTTGTCCTTATCGTATATCATTCTTTGAAAATCTGTAAACGTTCATCAACTGGCCTGCCACCTTGCGGTCTGTTGAATACAACAGCTCGAATTGGTATCCCAACTGTCCGAATTCCTCCAGACGCAGGTCTGCATCTTTCTGACCTATAAGCAGAAAACCTTTTTCTGCCTGGGATTTCTTGAAGTTTTCTATGATGTTTCCCAGATAGAAATTCAGTTCGAAATAATGCAGCGGATCTCCCAATGCCGTTTCTCCCTCTTCTATGTATTCATATATGCCGCCTTCAGTTGCAGGGCAAAGCGTTCTGAGTTCCTGGGCTATAGGCTTCACGCTCTTTGCATTGAGAACGGCAGGCTTGTATGCGGCATCCACTGCAAAATACACTGCGGCAACAATTGCCAGCATGTAAAAGACATATCCGTTGAAATTATTCTCCTGCGCGTTCCCGTTGGAATCAATCGTTACGCAGCATTTCTTGAGGAAACGGCATCTCCCGTTGCCGGATTTCACTATGAACCAATATATGCATACAACTACGCTCAAGGCAATGCATAACCACTCCACAACAGAACGTACGTTCAATGCCGTTCCTATACCTTGTATTGAATGGAGCATGGCAATATTCTGCCCGGCGTGTTTCCCGCTGAAAATCGTATCGGGAACTGCGCCCAGTTTCACTGCCACGAATGCTGCGCTCACTACAAGGACCAGACAGCACAGGAAAGTGTTGAAATGTACCAGCACTTTCTTTCTGTTTTCAGCCAGCCAGAACAGATATCTTGCTATGAAATAACTCATGAAAGGATACATAGGCATAAGATATACGCTTCTCTTGCTCTGTGGAATACAGTAGAATACAAAGATTACCAGAACTGAAACCAGTGAATAAAGTTCCAGAGGACTCAGGTTGCGCACCCATCTCACTGCCTTGCTCCACCACCTGTTAACGCCATTCTTGCATCCGAACTCAAGTTCCTTGTTCATCTGATGCAACTGAGCGTCCTGACCGTTGGCAATCTCCCTTTTCACACCTTTTATGTGCCTTAGGGAAGTGAACACTGAAACAAGCAGAAGAATGGTGTATGGCAGATAGCCTATTATCAATGTAAGGAAATTGTAAGGCCATGGCTCGTTGCATGAATCGTAAGCCATGGTATTGGTCATCCTTCCTATGTTTTCCTCCAGCATAAGGTCAATGAATTCCTGTCCGCCCTGCTTCCATGCAGCAAAATACCACAAGGCAGGAATTATAAGGCTCAGAATCCCGACATAAAACATTTTCCATAAAGCTCTCCAGAACTTCACACCCTTTATGAGCAGGAATACACCGGTTACCAGGCAAGGAATGATGCTGCCAACCGGACCTTTTGTAAGTGTTGCGCAGCTCATCAGCAGAATGGCACCAACAGGCAGACGCTTCATTCCTCTCTCCCACCAGCGATAGAGCATGAACATTGCGCACACTGTGAAACAGGTGAGAAGCATGTCAACCCTGCAGTTTCCGCCCGCCCTGTGCAGTTCGTTGCAGGTGAGATTGATAAGGGCCGCTGCGAATGATACCATAAGGGCATATCCCAGACTCATCTTGTGGCAGTTGCGTTTAGCAAAGAAGCAGAATCCGGCAAGCACAAGTGCAATGAAAGCTATTGCGGAAGGCAGTCTGGAACTGTATTCGCTCACCTTTCCGCCAGGCAATGAAGCCAGAGCAACGGTCCAATGGAAGAAAGGCGGTTTGTATGCCATTTCTCCGCCATTGTTTCTTGGCAGAATCCAGTTGCCGTCCTCAAGCATTGAATAGGAAACGATTGATTCCCGCGGTTCGCCTTTTGTGTTGTAATCGAACAATCCAAGGAATGGAAGGTATGCCAGCGCACAAAGAATGAGCAGGAATTTAAAAATCTGACGTTTATTCATATATGAACATTAATTTTTCAAACAAATGCA
>JAZRWT010000291.1:0-13746 GCA_045599845.1 Candidatus Egerieisoma sp.
CCATCAGGCCGTGCTTGCGCCTTTTCCTGCTCGACTACGGGGGGGCAATGAGGTCAATGTCAAGTATGAATATGCGAACGGCAAATGGACCGCTCAGAGTCCTCTCCGCGTTGCCAATAACGCGCAGGATGTAACCCTGTACGGCTACTACCCTTACAGCGGCAGTGCAGATAATGTGAAGGCCATCCCCGTAACATCCTCCATAGCCGGAACCGACTACCTATACGGCAGTACAGGTGTGAACAAGGACAACACCAAGAACGTCAGTCTCACCCTGAGCCACGCTCTTACAAGGCTTAAAATTACCCTCGTGAAGGACGAAAGCTTTGTCGGCGACTGCAAACTCACCAGCTTCAGCATAGTGAGCGATGCCCTAGCCGCAGAAGCCCTGCTCAATGCGACTACTGGAACTATCACAGTCCCTCAGGGAACCAATACCAAGGCCCTTCAGGCAGGTCTTCCCAACAAGTCGGCTCAGCTAGGACTTCCCACCAAAGCCACTGAGCAAGGAAGCGCTGCGATAGAGGAAGCGGACCTTGCAGAGACAATCACAGCCGCAGGCCTCACAAAGGACTGCCTGCTCGTGCCCACAAAATTAAGCGAAGACCTTCAGGACGTTACGCTGAATTTCACCATCGATGGCAAGCAGTACACCGTGAACTTCAGCGGAAGCAACGGCATCAAGCTCGCCTCCGGAGTGCAGACAGACATTACCCTAACAGTCCTTAACACAGGCATCGCCATAGACAGTACTTCAATAGGTATATGGAATGATGGTGAAGGCAAGGAAATCACAGTTGGCGGGCAGTACCAGGTTAAGGTAAAACTTGCGGATGATGTCTACGAGCACGACGTTATCGTGGAGGTGTTCACTGATAATGAAGACGTAATCATACAAGCGTGTTCAAAATCAAGCAAGCCTCTAGTTTGCAAATTGTCTGATGGAACCTACTGCCATCAGAGCAGGACAGACAATTATGTCTATACTTTTACTATTTCAGATGTGGACACCGATGTAACGGCAACTATTCTGTCTCTTTGAAATCAGATTTGACTGTTACAGCGGTTTTCTCTCTTTATGGTGCCCTTCCCGGTGTGTTCACTATAGGAAAGGGTAATGATGGGAAAGAAGGTACTGATGATGACGTGAAAGTTCAGTTCCCTAAAGGCAATCTCTATGTAGATGATGATTATAAATGGAGATTTGAAAACAACCAGTACGACTTCCGTACGTATGATAACGAAGGCTCGTGCATCAATGGAGTATATAATGAATCCAATGGTACTCCATTTGGTAACTGGGGCCTGTTCGGATGGGTTGGGGAAAGCTCTAACTATTTTGACATTTTGCAATATGGAGTTTCACTAAGTAAGAAAACCGAAGATTATGGCAATAAAGCAGGCGAATCTCTTAAATCAGATTGGGGTATAGCATATTGTTCTTCTAACGATATTGCGGACCTTGGTACTTGGCGCACACTTTCTGTGTCTGAGTGGAATTTCTTGATCTCCTCTAGAAAAGAAGCGAATTCCAAGGTGGGTTATGCAACGGTAGGTGATGTTCATGGAATCATTATCATTCCTGATGGAACATTCCGTGATCCTGAAAAAAATACCAGCGGAGGTGGGACAGGAAAAAAGTTTGTTCCAGATGTGAAGAACGGTTGGAATCAGAACTATTATTCTATAGAAAGTTGGGAAGCAATGTAATAAGCCGCACTCTCCAAACCGGGGTGCGGCTTTGCTTTTGCGGATGGCAAAAATTGATTCTTTTACAGCCGCTAACGAAATGAGTTTCATTTAATGACCTAATCTGATGGATAATTGGGGAGAAAAATTTTAAAGGTAGGGAGAAAGTTCTATCTTTGTGGAAACGACAGAAATATGGAACGAAAGGAAGAACTTATATCTCTTGTAGAACGATATCGCGAACTTGGAATTGACAAGCAGATAGATTATGACAAATTCTATCTGTACTCGATAATCACGCACTCCACTGCAATAGAGGGGTCAACGATTACCGAAGTCGAGAACCAGTTGTTGTTTGACCAGGGCATAACTGCTGCCGGGAAGACACTTTCCGAGCAGATGATGAACCTTGATCTGAATAAAGCCTACGAGAAGAGTCTCTCACTGGCTTCATCCCACGCTGACATTACGGTTGACATACTCAAGGAGCTCTCGTCCATAGTAATGAAGAATACTGGTTCTGAATATAAGACCGCACTGGGCGATTTCTCATCCGCAAGAGGAGAAATCCGGCTTCTCAATGTGACGGCCGGAATAGGAGGACAATCATATTTGTGCTACACCAAGGTTCCTGAGAAACTCGCCTCATTCTGCACCAGTCTGAATGACCAGCGGAAATCCTGCAATAGGGAGGACAGCGCGGCGCTGTATGATATGAGTTTCGATGCCCATTACAATCTAGTGACCATCCATCCGTGGGCCGACGGCAACGGAAGGATGGCCCGGCTGATAATGAACCATCTGCAGTTCGAATTCGGGCTTATCCCCACAAAGGTCACGAAGGAAGTGAAGGAAGGCTACATCAAGGCCCTCATCGATACGCGGGAAAACGGCGACCTCAGCATATTCAGGGATTTCATGACCGATATAATGATTGCCAACCTCAAGCATGACATTGACGCCTTCATCAGTTCAACCGAGGAAAAGAAGGGAGAAACTGACAAAAAAGTAGGAGGAAAGAAGATAAAGAGTAGGGAGAAAATCATAGCTGCCATCAAGGAGAACGGACGCCATACCACCAATAGCCTCGCCGAACTTGTTGGTGTTACACCCAAGGCGATTGAAAAGCATCTCGCTAAATTAAAGGCAGAGGGTATACTCGTAAGAATAGGTCCCGACAAGGGCGGTCACTGGGAGATAACAGATAGTGGCAAATAGTTGTCAATACAGCCCCTATTCTATTGAAAGAACCTTGGAAACGAGTCTTTTTGTAAGATTGTATTACCGAATGTCTAGTTTATGAAAACAACAAGATACACAGCAATTTTCCTCATTTCAATGCTCCTGGCGGCGGGATGCGCCAAGGAGATGGGGGACGTTCAGTTGAACGACAGGAACAGCGAGGCCATCGAGCTCTCGACGGTGAGCACAAGCCCTCTCACCAAGGCGGCAATCGAGGGCGGCAGCCTGACCACAGACGAGGCCGCTGCGGGCATCGGCCTTTTCCTTCTTGACTCCGATGGTGACAATTATGGCGGAAATGGGACCAACGTCAGGTATGACTATGCAAGCGGCAAATGGACCGCTCAGAGTCCGCTTCGCGTTGCCAACAACGCGCAGGACATCACCCTATCAGTCCTTAACACCGGCATCGCCATAGACAACACTTCCGTTGGCCTCTGGGATAACGAAAACGCCAAGGAAATCACCGTTGGCGGGCAGTACAAGGTGAAGGTGGTACTTGCTGATGATATTACCGACCACGATGTCCTGACAGAAATTTATATAGACGAAGAAAATGTAAAGATTGTGGCATTCTCGCAAGCGAAGAATGCGCTGAAATGCACGATAACCGGTACGGCCGATGTATCACAAAGCAAGCAGGATAACATCTACACATTCACTATCTCAAACATCAGTTCAAACGTCACGGCAACCATAGGCTACCTAAAGGCTATAACAGTCAGTGTTTTGCCGAACAATCCTGACTGGGGCTCGGCCAGCTTCACAGGAGAATGTTATGAAGGCAAGGAGATAATCCTAACGGCGGAGGCAAAAACAGGTTATCAGTTTATCGGGTGGTACAATGCGGATGGCAATAAACTGGATTGGACAAATCCACAGCAGCTCACATTGAGTTCTGACCTAAGCGTCACAGCCGTCTTCAAACCGGCAGATGCGCTTTTGGGCGTGTTCAGTGTGTCAGACAGTAAGAAAGTCCGTTTCTCAAAAGGTAATCTATATTGCAGCGGAGCAAACTTCGATGATAACAGGGAAGTGCGCAGCATAGCTGAAGACGGTTGGGGGTTCGAGGAACGTCAGTATGACACCAATCCAGATGGTAATAATGACACTCGTAATGAGTCTCATATCTCGCATTTCATGTGGTGCTACACTGCTGAAACGGCCATGGCATTGAGGTATAATGAAGATTGGAATGAACTCAATCACTCATTCTTTGCCGCAAAAGGTTTCAATGTCAACGGTTACAGCGGATGGTTTACGCTCACTAATACAGAATGGGAGTATCTTCTATCCAATAGAACGATGAAAAACGGGGTTGCCCGTTACACCAACAAGACCGGAAGCGAGAAATTTACAATAGAGGGCAACGGATATACCGGTCTTTTCATTTACCCTGATGATTATAATGGCAAGGAAGTGGGAGATGAGACGGAAACATGGACATGGGATAATATCAACTCTGCTGGTATAGTATTCCTTCCTGCTGCCGGCTATCGCGACCTAGGCCACGCCAATAATCCGGCGGAAGTCTATATGGTCGCCTTGAAGGCTTCTACTGGTCCGCTACTGAGAGCGCCCTCATCTCAGCCTGCTACGTGCATTTCGACAATATAAATACGTCTAACAATGACGACTACAAATACTACGCCTACTCTGTCCGTCTGGTTACAGAATGTCAGTAAGCTTCATGTCCGGGCTGTAACCTGAGGTAAAGATGTCCGCTGACTGCCTCACAGACTATAGGTCAAATAGGGAACCGTTGATAGATGAATCAAGAAACAGATTTGTGGAAATTGAAAGAAAATTTTTGGTTACAGGTGATTTTATGCCTCAGGTTACAGAGTCTGTACACATTGTGCAGGGTTATTTGAGCACAAGTATGAACAGGACCGTCAGGGTCCGCATTCGTGGCAACAAAGGTTTCCTAACCATCAAAGGCAAACCAAAAGGCATAAGCCGTTTTGAGTGGGAAGAGGAAATCCCTCTGGAACAAGCTCAACAGATGCTGTCATTGTGCGGCAGGAATGTCATAGACAAGACAAGGAACCTTGTTCCCGTTGGAAAACATACTTTTGAGGTTGATGTTTTCCACGGCGAAAACGAAGGACTTGTAATGGCAGAGATAGAACTTGGAAGCGAAAACGAAGAATTCATACGTCCGTCATGGCTCGGCGAGGAAGTATCTTACGATAAACGCTACTATAACTCCCAACTGCTCAGGAATCCATTCAAGAACTGGGGCTGACCAAAAATTGATTTTAGTCAGCCCCAGTTGTTTTTCCTCTGCTTCTATTAACGGAAATGGTTTCACATCTGCTGTAAAATAACTGTCTGTTCATCGGATGCAGAATTTGCCGCAGGAACGGAAATGCTGGTCAAAGCTCCTTCAACCAAAGGCATATTGCTTTTACCATGACCTGCAGGGAAACCGAAACATACAGGAATACCCAGGTCCTTGAGTGCCTCGTGTATCATTGATTCAACACTTCTGTAAGCGAACTCATCGCCACAACTTACAAAATCCCCAACAATCACGCCCTTTATCCTGTCTTTATGATGAAGCATGATAGCACTCAACTGGCGGTCTATGCAATGCATGCTTTCTCCAACTTCCTCAATGAAAAGAATGCAGTCATGGCCTGCAAAAGCATCGTACTGGGTTCCTAATAACGGTACTATGTTGGTCATATTGCCACCCACCAGGATACCCCGGGCTTCACCGCTTATGTTCAAACTATCGCCATGTAGGGTATAGGAAGGAACTTTACCCATGAGAAGTTCTATGGTAGCCATGTTGCTCTCATCTTCCAGGCCTTTGCTGGCAATGGCCAGGCACATGCTGCCGTGAACGCTCATTACGCCTGAAGCAACTGATGCCATAATCAATGTGGTAATATCACTGCAGCCTACAAACCATTTAGGATTGTTGGCAATGAGTTCGTTTGAAATGTAAGGCAGAACGTGTATGGAACCATAACCGCCGGTAAGGCTGATTATTCCCTTTATGCTTCTGTCTTCGAACGCCCATCTGAAATCGGCAGCCCTTTCTTCCGCTGTTCCAGCATAACGCGCTCCGTGATACGTTGTATCTGCCGGATGTATCTTGTATGCATTGGAACCTATCACAGGAACCAGTCCGAAACTTTCGAGCATTCCACAGCAAACTCTCACCATGGAATCTGGAACAGGATAAGCAGGAGCAATGAGTGCTATGCTGTCGCCCGGTTTCAAGAACTCAGGGGCGAGCACGGAGCCTGTATGGGAATTATTATTCGAACAGGCTGAAATCAATGCAGAAAAAACTATGAGCAATGATACAATACGTTTCATAAAAAGTAACTTTTGATAATTAAGGAAAGACACTATACCTTCAGGAACACCTTTTTTCTATAAAGGAAATACAGGAACAGCCAGCAGACAACCAGATAGCCCAGTTTGTTCACAACATTGGCCCAAGGCTCTGAGCAAAGCTCCGCAACTCCGGAAAGGAAGAAGCTTGCAATGCCGGAGAAGCCAATGACTGACTGTGCAATGTAGATTGTGATTGAGTTCATGCCAACCACTTTGAAAGGAAATGTCCACTTTGTGTATCCTTTCACATCAATTATGTAATAGAAGAGCGCGAACATCAACAGCGAATATGCGCCAACAACCAGAACAAACGAGCTTGACCACAATTTCTTGTTCAGAGGGAAGTCAAGACTCCATAGCAGGCCCGCCGCAAGCATTATTATCCCCGCCATGGCCATATACAGGCTTTTCCTGGCTCCAGAAAGCCCCTTTCTGTCAGATAGCACGAATTCGCCTGTAAACATTCCCAGCATGGCAGTTACAATGGACGGCAGAGTGGAAAAAAGTCCTTCAGGATCGAATTTCCCGCCATTATAAAGAAGCATTCCAGGAAGAAGAAGCCTGTCAACATATCCTGCAAAATTACCATCGATAGAGAGCGGATCAGCACCCGGGGCATCAGGTGCAGGAATGAACCTTATCACTATCCAATATCCTGCAAGAATGATAGCAGCAATCACTATTCTTGTTACCAGCTTGAAGTTGATGAAGAAAAGTGCTGCGAACATCCAGGCCAGGCCTATGCGGCCAAGAACGCTTGCAACTCTCAGCTTGTCAAAGTGAAACTTGAACAAACCGTTCACTGCAAGCCCAAGAAGAATCAGGACAGCTGCGCGCTTGAAAATCTTGAGATAAATTTTCCTGCGCGAGGCACCTGCAGAAATCTGCTTTGCGTAAGAAAATGGAAAAGAAATTCCCGCTATGAAAAGGAATAGCGGGAATATACTATCATGGTGACGGAAGCCATCCCAGGAAACGTGAGACATATTCTGTGCAAGAGCGCATTCCGTTCCGTTTGGAAACAAGGCGCAAATGACAACTATAAGTGATGACAGCCCCATTATGAAAAGCATGTCGAATCCTCTCAACGTGTCCAGGGAAAGCAGGCGTTTTTCCGGATTCATATTTTCAGCGTGTGTTAATCTTCATCAAGATACATTGGATCCCATGCAGGGAGAAGTTCAGGCTTCTGGTCCATCATCTTGAGAACATCTTTTGGAACGTATTTCTTCTCAACAACAAGACGGAACATATACTCGTTGAACCACTCGTCTGTCATGATTACATTGCCCTTGTAACCGCTTCTCTCACCCCAGCTGTTCTTAACCATCCACTTCTTTGCAACACCCTTTTCATCAAGGTCAACTGCAATGAGTGTCATAGCGTGTGAGGATCCGCTGGCACCGGTCATAACCCTCTGTTTCTTGTCCATTGGGAATGTGGTGTTGAAAAGCGAAGCGTAATCATAGTTGTTCAAATCAAGAAGACCGAGCTCCCTGTTCTGGAACTTGCCAACGTCACAAGAGAAATACAAAGCTGTATTGTCCTTGATTGAAGCAATGGCCATTTCCTTGATTTTGTCAAGAGGGAGGTTGAGATATACCCAGTTGTGACCATCGTAAACGTGGCGGTCGTATGCAATCTCATAAACCTTGCCGTATTCACGCAAAGGATCGTTCATTACCATAATGTAATTGTTCTCCAGATCCTCAGCCACGAACTCCTTGTAGAACTGTGCAGGGGTATATTCCTTTGTTTCAACAGGAGCGTTCTTTGAATCATAACGGGTATAAGTGAACTGTGTTGGAGGAACGCCAAGACATTTGGTAAGTATTGAATAAATCTCGGTGAGCATCTTGAGCTTCATGCCCTGCAAATCCTTTTCGTTGCTGTCTCTCAAAGCAAGACCGAACTCGCGGAGTTTCTGTGAAAGAATGGAGCGCATATCGGATGTATGTGTGCTCTGATATGTTTCAGGCATAGCCTCCTTAGGAACAAGTCCATATTTTGTAATCAGGTTGGCAACACCGGTGAACTGGCCGCCGTCACCAATAGGATGCTTGAACAACCAGTCAACGTTCCTGTCTTCGAAAGGAAGAGCCTTGGTGTCAATTATGCCCTGAAGGAAAAGATTGGATTTTTCAAGAAGGTCATAGAAACTGATATAGTTCTGAGAGAACTCGAACTTAGGCATATCATACTTGGCAATGACTTTTGCACGCAGTACGTTCAAGCCTGTGAACAACCAGCAGCGTCCGCTTGACATCTGGTTTGTAATACCTCTGGTCTTTACAACATTTGAGAAATGCGTATCCTTGATGAAACTGTTTTCGGCAGTAGATGCCAAAACCTGAATGGAGGTACCGGCCAAAGCGTTCTTAACTGCTTTTTCAGCCGGTGTAGCATTGTACCCTGTTCTGATAACTTCAAGCATGCTGCTGGAGATTCCGCCGTTCTTGGCCTGCTCCTTGCCTGCATAATTACCAGTCTGGGCCACAGAAACTGCAGCCCAGAATGTAAGTGATACAATAAACAATGATTTCTTTATTGTACTGATCATAGAATTATGTTTAAGATGTTATTTCTGCAATTGTTTTGCTTTGCGCTTGGCATCAATCTTTGTTGTGAAGTCATACATGAGCGGAGTAGCAACAAATACTGAAGAGTAAGTACCTATTATAATACCAATGGTAAGTGCAACGGCAAATCCTCTGATAACCTCACCTCCGAAAATTGCGATTGCAATCATAACTACCAATGTGGAAGCTGATGTATTGAATGTTCTGGCAAGTGTGCTGTTCAAAGCGGCATTTGCATTGGTCATCAGGTCACGTTTAGGATAAAGTCTTCTGTATTCACGGATACGGTCCATAATTACCACTGTATCGTTGATTGAGTAACCAATGATGGTAAGAACAGCGGCAATGAATGTCTGGTCAACGTCAAGGCTGAACGGAAGTATTCCGGTGAACAATGAGAAGAATCCAATCACAACTATGGAGTCATGTGCAAGAGCAATGATACCGCCTGCTGCCCATGTCCAGTATTTGAAACGTATTGTAATGTAAATGAAGATGGCAACAAGTGCAAGGAATACTGCAATCACTGCATCTCTCTTCATGTCATTGGCAATTGTAGGACCTACCTTGTCTGAACTTATGATACCGTTAGGATTGTCCAGTGTTGAAGTGAAGTCTGAAACCGACATCTCCTCTGCATACAGTCCCTTGAGTGCATTGTAAAGAAGTTCTTCAATCTCCTGGTCAACCTCCTTGCTCTCATCGTTGATCTTGTACTTGGTTGTGAGCTTCATCTGGCTGCCGCCACCGAACTGCTTCACCTCCACTGTTTCACCGAATGCCTCGTTTGCAGCTGCACGTACCTGCTCAGGTGTAACGCTCTTGTCAAAACGGAGAACGTAGGTTCTACCACCGCTGAGGTCAACACCATAAGAGAAGCCTTTGAATACCATTGAACCTATTGCAATCACTATGATTACAGCGGATATGATGTATGCATATTTGCGCAGGCCTATGAAATTGATATGTGTATGCTGGAGGAAGTCTCTTGAGAACTTGTTGTCAAACGTAATGTTCCTGTTCTTTGAAAGCCTTGACTCGAATATGAGTCTTGTAACAAAGATTGATGTGAACATTGAAGTTACGATACCAATTACCAATGTTGTTGCAAATCCCTTAACAGGACCTGAACCAAAGGCCATGAGGATGATACCTACTATGATGGTTGTAAGGTTACCGTCTATGATTGCTGAATAAGCGTTCCGGTAACCATCGTGGATTGCAAGCCTGAGCTGTTTGCCGGCACGGAGTTCCTCTTTTACACGCTCGTAAATAATAACGTTGGCATCAACCGCCATACCCATTGTAAGAACAAGACCTGCTATACCAGGCAATGTAAGAACTGCACCGAAACCAGCAAGGGCGCCCATGAGAAGAACTGCATTGCAAAGAAGGGCAACACAGGCAGCCCAACCGGCACCGCTGTAGAAGATAACCATATAGATGAGAACCAATATGAACGCAAGAACGAAGGAGGTCATACCTGCATTGATTGATTCCTGACCCAGCGATGGTCCTACAACCTGCTCCTGAACTATTGTTGCAGGTGCAGGAAGCTTACCGCTCTTGAGAACGTTTGCAAGGTCAGTTGCCTCATCTACGGTGAAGTGGCCTGTAATCTGTGAACGGCCGCCTGTAATCTCGCTCTGAACTGTAGGATAGGAATAAACCATACCGTCAAGAACAACAGCTATCTGTTTGCCAAGATTGTCTGCTGTAAGTCTTGCCCATATTCTTGAACCCTCGGCGTTCATTGCCATGTCAACCATTGGAGATGCGCCTGTGTTTCCGTATGCTACGCTTGCATCTGTAACGGCACCGCCGTCAAGAGGAGCCTTGCCGTCTCTTGTGCCTTTCTTTATTGCTACGAGTTCAAAGTATATTCCGCTCTGATCCCTGTCACTTGCCTTTACTGTCCACATTGGAACGAACTCGGCAGGGAAGAGCTGTCTGATTGCAGGAATTGCAAAATACTGGTTGATTTTTGCTGTATCCTTGTAATGAGCCATACCTATGCAGGCGCCCGGAGCAATCTGACCCTGATAGTACATAGGGTTCAAAACTGCGAAAAGAGGAGATTCCTTCCTGAATTGCTCGAGATTGGCATCTGATGTGGAATCTGCCGCAATTGCCTGTGCAAGAACATCGTCAACAAGTGTTGAATCTGTTGCAGAGGCAACTGATGAATCTGCATTGTTCTCTGAAATTTCTGCCAGATAATCCTTCAATGCCATATTGGCCTGCTGCAGATAAGGGAATATCTCCTGATTCTCGAATGTAGGCCAGAATTCAAGTGATGCTGTTCCCTGAAGGAGCTTTCTCACACGTTCAGGCTCCTTTACGCCAGGAAGCTCCACGAGAATCCTTCCTGTGTTTCCAAGACGCTGGATGTTAGGCTGAGTAACGCCGAAACGGTCAATACGGTTTCTCAATACATTGAATGAGTTTGCAATTGCGCTCTCGCTCTCATCCCTGAGCACCTGTATTACCTGCTCGTCTGTGGTTGAAGGCTGAATCTTGTCCTTCATGTCTATTGTTCCGAAAATTGAAGCAAGTCTCCTTCCGTTGGAGCACTCCTTCCAGCTTTCTGCGAACAAGGTTATGTAATCGTCCCTTGAATCAATTGATTTAGCCTTTGCAGCATCCAGGGCTGCTATGAACTCAGGAGTCTGGTTGTAATCGGACAAAGCCTTTACAAGATCCTGCAGCTGAACCTGAAGCATAACGTTCATACCTCCCTTGAGGTCAAGGCCCAGGTTAATGTTCTTTTCCTTTACCTGCTTGAACGTGTTACCAAGATAAACAACCTCAGGGGTTATTGAATCAGTGTAGAACCTCTGCCTTTCCTTTCCAATGGAATCAAGGTAATATACTTTCTCATTTTCAGGAACATTTGCATACTCGGCTGTAAGTTTGGCATTCTCCATAGCAATTGAGGCCTGCTTTGCAGCTTTGTTTTCCTGATGATAGTTGGCCCAGGTGAAAGATAACTGATACAGACAGGCCAACACGAATAAAATCACCACTAATCTAATGGCACCTTTACTTTGCATATTGTTTAATTTTTATATTTTGTAATTTTCATTCACGCTTTTGTGCATGGTTACACAAAATAGGTTGCAAATTTATAATTTTTTCTTGATAAAGGAAGATAATTAGTACCTTTGTTCCAATTATTTTTGACTCTCATGCTCGAAACACGCAATATCAAGCTTTTTATACTTACAATTTGTGCATTTTTCATTTCCTTGCACATTGCCTGCGCACAGGACGTACAATCCAATGGAAATTCCAATGATTCAAGAATTTTCCTTGAATATGTATCCTCCCCGAATGTTATCAGTTACAAGGAAATTTATCTGAAGGATTTTGTCCTGCAGGATCCGTTTTCAGACAACGGAAGCTGGAAAAACACTCCGGAGCGTCTTTTGAAGCAGTTTTACAGCAATGCGCCGGATTCGGTCCTTTCCAGTATGTTCGCCGTAATGCATTTCCCGGAAAATGCAAGGCAGTTGTATTTCAGCGCACCTGACAAATCAGGCAGCTGGAACATTTACCAGATGGAAAAATTGAACGACAATCTCTGGAGCGCTCCGAAATTCGCCAGCGAAAATCTTGTATCAGCTGGAAATGAAGTGTTTCCCATACTTTCGGACGATGGCAAGGAATTGTATTTTGCATCGAACGGGTACAGCGGTCTTGGCGGATACGACATTTTTGTAAGTTACCTCAACGAAGAGAGTGGTGAATGGGGCCTGCCCCAGAACCTTGGTATACCGTACTCATCACCGTCCAATGAATATATATATTCTGTAAATCACAATCATACCAGAGCCAATCTCGTTTCTGACCGTTTCTGCAACAAGGGCAAACTCAGAATGTACATACTTGACATTGAAAACCTGCCTGTAAAGAAATCAGTTACAGAAGAGGAGGCCAGGGACCTCCTTGAACTCAAGGTGAAAACCAACTACGGAAACGAATCAAAGCAGCAGAACGCCCAAAGTGAGGAGCAGATGAATTACAATAAGGCGGTAAAGGATATAAGGCTTATACAGGATTCCATACGTACACTTAACCTTCAGCTGGAACAAAGCAGAGATTCATACAATATATTGGCATCATCTGATCCGGCCGGAGCCCGGGCAATGGAGCAGAACATACACAAACTTGAAAACCGGCTTGCTGAAATCTATACGAGGGAACAACAGGCGTCAGCCGAACTTCAGAAACTTGAACTTGAGTTCCTTTCAAAGGGAATATTCATTACCGAACCGGAAGAAACCAATAACGATGAAGAACAGATATCTGAAGATATTGAATGGAGAGTGTGCCAATATGGCCGGTGGCCTGATTTGAATTTTGAGGATGCCGTGCCTGAAGACGAGGCCAATTTCAGAATAACTGACCAGACGCCCGAAATTCTGAGTTCCGAAGATTTCCCTGGCGGGCTGGTGTATCAGATTCAGCTATTCGTGGTAAGCAGAAAACTTACTGTAAAGAATTTCAAGGGAATGGCGCCGGTATATGAGCGCAAAGGAAGCACAGGAAAATACATTTACTCCGTTGGCCTGTTCAAGTCATACAAGGATGCCATGGCAAATATCAACACCGTGAACAAGCACGGATTCCCAGGTTCACAGCTTGTTGCATACAACAACAGAAAATCCATAAGCATAAAGAACGCCAGAGCCCTTGAAGCCAAGGAAAACAAGAATGCAACTTATCAGGTTTTCATCTCGGGATATGAGAGTCTGCCGCAGACTGTTCTGCAAACCATACAGTCAAATACAGACAAGGATATTTCCAAAAGCGCCGATGGCGGCAAAAGCGTTTTCATTGTAGGCATTTTCACCAAAAAGGCTGAAGCGGATGCCCTTGC
>JAZRWT010000292.1:0-7017 GCA_045599845.1 Candidatus Egerieisoma sp.
CCTCTGCGTAAAAGTAGTTCATTAGAAAGTCATAGTGTTCAGATATCAATTCTATTTGCCTCTATTTCCATTGAACTGCAAAGGCAGACATTCCACACTTGATGAACATGAGACGCTTCAGCCTTTGGTGAATAAATTTAATGCCTGCTAAACTTGATATGGTTTATTATTGGCTCAAGTTTGGAAAATTAGTACTTTTGCGGGGAGGAAAACAGTGTTTTATGTTCAGGAAAATTGAAGAACTTAGAAAGGAATTTCCAGCGTTGGCACAGGAATTCTATGGCAAACCGCTGGTATATCTTGACAATGCCGCTACAAGCCAGAAACCTTTGAGCGTTATTGAGCTTATGGATAAGATGACCCGTCTTACCAACTCCAATGTACATAGGGCAATGTACAGGCTCAGCGATGAAGTTACCGGCCTGTATGAAAGGGCCAGAGACGTTGTTGTCAAGTTCATTAACGCCCCTGGAAGGGAGAATATAATATTCACAAGCGGTACTACCGCTTCAATTAATCTTGTAGCACGGTCTTTGTCTGACGCGCCTTGCGGATTTCTTTCTGAGAAATATTCGTGCGTGGGAAACAGATGCAGCATTGATGGAAAGTTCTTTGGGAAAGGAGATGTTATAGTATTCACTGGTGATTCGCATCATTCCAATCTTGTTCCATGGCAGATGGCAGCACTCCGTACTGGTGCCGAGATAGAATATACAAAACTTGATGAAGATGGCCATTGGAGCATTACACAGCTCGATACACTTCTGGCCCGTATTGTTGAATCAGGAAGAAGGGTGAGACTTGTTGCCATAACCCATATTTCGAATGTGCTTGGTATTGTAAATCCTGTGAAGGCGGCTGTGAAAACAGCTCACAAGTATGGAGCTCTTGCTTTAGTTGACGGAGCGCAAGGCATTGTGCATGATAAGATTGATGTCATTGACTTCAACTGTGACTTCTATGCTTTTTCTGCCCATAAAATATATGGTCAGACAGGAGTTGGCGTGCTATATGGTAAAAAGGATATCCTTGAGGCAATGCCTCCGTTCATGGGAGGAGGAGACATGGTTGACCGTGTTTCTTATGAAAAGACAACATACGCTCCGCTGCCTTTGAAATTCGAGGCCGGTACTCCCAACTTCATAGGTGCGGCTTCACTGGCACCGGCATTGGAATTTGCCATGCAGTTGCGCGCAGGAGAAATAGCCATTGAAATAGAAAAGAATGAAAAGTCTGTGAAAGAATATCTGCAAAAGGAATTCAGCAGTATTGAAGGCCTTAAATGGTATGGTAATGCTCCTTTGCAGAAAAGGATAGCATTGTACAGCATTAGCGTGCAGGGATGTCATCCGGCTGACATGGCCCAGATTCTGGACAAAATGGGCATTGCGGTAAGAACAGGACTTTTATGTGCGGAGCCTGTGATGAATCGTTTCGGAGTGGGAGTGAGCAGCGGAAGCAATACACCTCAAGGAATGCTGCGCGCTTCATTTGCTCCTTATAATACACTTGCAGAAGCTGAATATTTCATAGCCTCATTAAAAAGGTGCATAGGAATGTTAAGATAAGAAAAATGATTATCTTTGCGTGATTTACGCCTCGTTAGCTCAAGTGGCAGAGCACAAATTTCGTAAGTTTGGGGTTGGTGGTTCGATTCCACTACGAGGCTCTATCTTTATAAAGCAATGACTATCAAGGAAATAGAAGATTCTATAGTTGAGGAATTCTCAATGTTTGATGACTGGATGGACAAGTACGAGTACATTATAGAGCTCGGAAAGAACGTGCCTCTCCTTGAAGAAAAATACAAAACAGACAGTAATCTCATAAACGGTTGCCAAAGCCGGGTCTGGCTAGGATGTGAAATAAAAGAAGACGGCAATCTGTATTTCTGCGCAGATTCGGATGCCATAATAACCAAAGGCATCATTTCATTGCTCATACGCGCATTTAACGGACAGAAACCAAAGGACATTGTTGATGCGGACCTTTCTTTCATAGATGCAATAGGCCTCAGGGAGAATTTGAGCCCCACACGTGCTAATGGTCTGGTTTCAATGATAAAACAGATTAAGGACTACGCCCTTGCTTATAGCTTGAAGAAGTAAAATGACAAAGCAGGAATTACAGAAGAATGTAATCAGGGCTCTCAAACAGGTCTATGACCCTGAAATACCGGTAAACATATACGATCTTGGTCTTATATATGAAATAAATATAGACGAAGACTTCAAGGTCAATATTAAAATGACACTTACAGCACCTAACTGTCCTATGGCGGACGATGTTGCCGCGGAGGTTGACCGTGCTGTGAAGGATGTTCCGGGTGTTTCCGATGCTTCTATAGAGCTGGTCTTCGAGCCTGAATGGGACAAGAGCAGGATGAGCGAGGAGGCCCTTCTGGAACTCGGCTGGCTATAATAGGACAATTATGAACAGGGTATATCTGCTTTTAGGAAGCAACAAGGGAAAGAGCGAAGCTTTGCTCAACGAGGCGGTTGCTGAACTGATAGATGCCCTGCTTCCGGATTACCTTGAAACAGAAAGCCTTGCAGAAGCAGTCAACACATCTGAAATACTGAAATCATCTCCTTGGGGGGAATTTGACAGCACAGAAGGACCTATAAATGATTTTTCCAACATGGCGATGGTTATATGCACCGGGCTTTCACCTGAGCAGGTGCTTGACGTGTGCCAGGATATAGAAAGGAAGATTGGAAGGGGAGAGGATGACCATCGCAGTGGAAAAGAAGGTGAGAAAATTGTTTACCGCTCCAGGACAATAGATATAGATATTCTGCTTTTCGAAAGTCTGGTTGCAGTGAAGAACGCAGGAGCTGCAAACAAGCAGGCAGCTAAACTTTGGCGCAGCATGATTGTTGATGTTCCAAGGCTTTCTATTCCGCACAAATTGCTCTCTCAAAGAGAATTTGCTTTGAAATGTCTGGCGGAAATAGCACCTGAGGCATATCATCCGATTGAAAGGAAAAGAGTGAAAGATTTGTTGAAAGACATAAGGAAGAATAGAAAATCAATAATATCAGATAAATAATTATGACACAGGAGGAACTTTTCAAGAATTTGATTGCCCATACCAAAGAGTATGGTTTCATTTTCCCAAGCAGTGAAATTTATGATGGACTGAGTGCCGTATATGATTATGGTCAGCTGGGCAGCGAGCTCAAGAATAATATCAAGAGATACTGGTGGGAGGCTATGGTAAGGCTCAATACCAATATCGTTGGAATTGACAGCTGTATTTTCATGCATCCAAGGATTTGGGAGGCCAGCGGTCACGTGGGCGCTTTCAATGATCCGCTCATAGACAACAAGGACTCAAAGAAAAGATACAGGGCCGACGTTCTTCTTGAGGATTACATTGCAAAACTTGAGGAAAAGATAAACAAGGACGTTGAGAAGGGAAAGAAGAAATTCGGCGATGCTTTCAATGAGGAGCAGTTCCGCGCTACCAATCCTAACGTTCTGAGGAATCAGAACAAGATTGACTCCGTAAAGGCAAAGATGGCAGCCGCTCTCAATGCCAACGACTTGAAGGCTCTGAGAGACCTTATCATTGAGTGTGAGATTGCCTGCCCTATTTCAGGAACGAAGAACTGGACGGACGTAAGGCAGTTCAATCTTATGTTCTCAACACAGTTGGGAAGCGTCAGCGGTGAGGACAACAGCGTGATTTACCTCAGGCCTGAAACGGCCCAGGGTATTTTTGTGAACTTCCTCAACGTTCAGAAGAGCGGCCGTATGAAGATTCCTTTTGGAATAGCACAGATAGGCAAGGCTTTCAGAAACGAGATTGTTGCACGCCAGTTCATATTCAGGATGAGGGAGTTCGAGCAGATGGAAATGCAGTTCTTTGTAAGACCTGGACAGGAGCTCGAGTGGTTCGCAAAATGGAAGGAGACCAGAATGAAATGGCATAAGGCAATAGGAATGGGCGCGGAGAACTACAGATATCACGATCATGAGAAACTTGCCCATTATGCAAATGCCGCAACTTACATAGAGTTCAACTTCCCGTTCGGATTCAAGGAACTTGAGGGTGTTCATTCAAGAACTAACTTTGATTTGGGACGTCATCAGGAATACAGCGGAAAGAAGATTCAGTATTTTGATCCTGAAACCAATGAAAGTTATGTGCCATACGTAATTGAGACTTCTATAGGTGTTGACCGTACCGTTCTTGCAGTTCTTTCAGGTGCATATAATGAGGAGACTCTCGAGGGTGGTGACACACGTGTTGTTCTCAAGTTCCATCCTGCGCTTGCTCCTGTTAAAGTGGCTGTTCTTCCTTTGATAAAGAAGGACGGTCTTCCTGAACTTGCACGTGAGATTCTTGGCAAGCTCATGATAGATTTCAACTGCCAGTACGATGAGAAGGACAGTATTGGAAAACGTTACAGAAGGCAGGATGCAATAGGAACTCCTTACTGTGTTACAGTTGATCACGATTCACTTACAGATGGTTGTGTAACTTTGCGTGAGCGTGATTCAATGGCTCAGGAGCGTGTTCCAATTTCAGAACTTCACTCCATTGTTGAGAAGAAAGTGAGCATGAGAACTCTTTTGGAACAGTTATTGTAAGTAGTAACAATAGTTTCATAGAGTTTATATATATAACTGCTCAGTTTTCTGGAAACGGAGGGCTGGGCAGTGTTTTTGTTATGGATTCGGCAGGATATATGAAAATGGCTTTGCAGGAGGCACGCGCGGCATTCGAGGCCGGCGAAGTCCCCGTTGGGGCCGTTGTTGTTAGAAAAGGAGCAGTGGTTGCCCGTGCACACAATCTTGTAGAAACCTTGCGTGATGCTACGGCGCACGCGGAAATGCAGGCCATAACGATTGCTGCCGGAACACTTGGAAGCAAATATTTGAACGATTGCACATTATACGTAACGGTTGAACCTTGTCCAATGTGTGCCGCAGCTATGGGCTGGGCTCAGTTGGGTGAACTGGTTTATGGAGCATCGGATCCCAAACGCGGGTACAGTTTGTTTGAAAATTGCACGCTTGCCTGTTCGGGGAATCAAGCAAGGGAGGCATCGGGAAATGATTCTGCCAATACAGGCGCTGAACATAAGCAAATCAAATTGCTGCATCCTAAGACCAAAGTGGTCAGCGGAGTTTGTGCGGAAGAATGCTCAGCACTGATGAAAGAATTCTTTGCACAGCGGAGATAGGTGTGCAAGCCAGGAGAATAATTACTATCGCAGTAGAATAATATAAAGGAGAATGTCGGAGAGCGGATTGAAAAAGGGTTTGTTCCTTATAATGCTGGCAAACCTTCTTAATCTTTTAGTAAGCCTGGTAAACGGCTTTGTATTGCCAAGGTATCTTTCAATAGAATCCTATGCAATGATAAAGACCTATACCCTTTATATGTCTTTCGCAGGATTCTTCCATTTGGGATATCTGGACGGAATGTATCTCAAATACGGTGGCAGGCAGATGTCGTCGGTTTCAAGCAAGGAGTACGGGACGGATTTCTGGAACGTTTGCATAATGCAGCTGGCAGTGAGTTCCATATTGCTTGTAGCAGGGCTTGTTATGTGGAATTTTCTCCTCTGCGCCTTTGCGGCAGGTCTTTTCTTGAAGAATATCAACAGTTGCTTCCAGATGTTTTTTCAGGCAACCGGGGAGTTCAAGCTTTACAGCAGAGCTTTGAACTACGGCACAATATTTTCCTTCCTGCTGAGTATCTTCCTCATTTTTGTACTTAAGGCAGACGATGCCCGCCTTTATATAGGAACCCAGGTCTTTTCACTGCTGATAGTTTCGCTGTATTTATGCATTCTGCTAAATATCAGACTCGGATATTTGAAGTGGAGGAAACTCAGCCTTTTGATGTTCAAGGAGAATATTTCCTCAGGAATTGTGCTTATGATAGGCAATTTCTCAAATATCCTGTTCCTTTCAATTGACCGGTGGTTGGTGAAACTGCTTATGAGCACCTACCATTTTGCGCTTTATTCATTTGCATTCGGAATCAACGGACTCATTGATGTCTTCATATCACCTTTGTCCGTAACCTTGTACAATGCTTTCTGCAGAGACAGCAGTCCTGAGCGTATAATGGGAATAAAAAGAGCCGTGGCTGTCTGGAGTTTCTGCATAATAGCCCTTGCGTTCCCGGCTAAATGGGTTGTTGAACATTATGTTGTAAAATATATGGAATCACTGCCGTTGGTATTCATATTCTTTGCATCGCATGTGTTCAATGCCATAATTCTCAGCGTATATGTGAATTATTTCAAGGCAAGGAAAATGCAGAAACAGTTTTTCTGGCAGATACTTTCAATGCTTGCCGCAATATTGGTTGTAAGCCTTGTTGCGTGGTTGGTATTCAAGACAATGCAGGCATTCGCACTTGCTTCCCTTTTGGCCAACTTCATTTGGCTTGCCGCGAACGAAAGGAAATTCAAGGATCTGCGCTTTTCCTTCAAGGATTGGATTTATATGTGCCTCATGCTTGCCCTTTACCTTCTGTGCGGCTTGTATCTGGGTTCCATTGCCGGACTTGTTGTGTACATAATCCTGCTGCTTGCTGCCAGCCTTCTGCTCATGCGCAGTCAAACCATAATGTTATTCAATACTCTTAAACACTTATGGTTGCGAAATAAAATATTGTGATTATCTTTGCATTCCCGATTTCAGACTTGAAACGGCCCGGTATTGAGATATGGTGTAATGGTAGCACTACAGATTTTGGTTCTGTCTGTGGAGGTTCGAATCCCCCTATCTCAACAAAAGGAAGAAAGAAGCTGCTATACGAGCTTGCTCGGTGTAGCAGCTTCTTTCTTCCTTTTGCAAGCCTGCCGCCGGCAGGCTTGGGGATGTATGAGCGCGTCAGCGCGAATAAATCCCGTTGAGATGCCTGCCGCCGGCAGTATTTTTTTCATTGGGGCTCTGTCCCTTTAGTATATTTCTGCTCCTTGCCCTATACCGGATTTGTGCCATTTGGCAAGTTATCCGCTTACGCACAAATCCGCGGGCATCGCTAGG
>JAZRWT010000293.1:0-3397 GCA_045599845.1 Candidatus Egerieisoma sp.
TCCGCCCGAGATATTCCGAGAAGGGATATTCGGGAGACTGTTTGATGCCGCGGATATCAATGGCTTCAACGCCCAGGACAAGGAACAATACAAGGCAGCGCTTATGAACGAACTCGATTACAAGGCAACTCTTTACGACTACGAGGAAAGAGGCAGAAAAGAAGGGATAAAAGAAGGTGAAGCTAAAAGGAATAAAGAGATAGCTGAGAAACTCAAGGCCATGGGCCTGACGGCCGAGCAGATAAAGGAAGCCACGGGCATGAATATTTGACATATCGCTGCTTCCTTAACGTTGGTATCTAAACAGACGCATCAGCGCCGTGTTGGAGCGAAAGCGAGACTTTCTAAGGAAAGTCGAAGCAAAGGGCCCCCTATGCCGTCTCACCATCCACGCCAACCATCGCCAGAGTGTGGTACAGGACAAACTGCTGTGGAAGGTGATTTTTGGTTTAGCATATCAGGTGTACGAATCTTGTTATTCGCTCAAGTCTCACTTCACTGCACGTCACCTGATGTAAGGTCAAGTTACTGCATTGGGAAGAAGTTTCGTAAGCCTCACGCAAGTTCTTGAAAAATGCATAAATTATATGCTTGCAAAACTTGATTAAGGCGTTTATTAATTAAACTTGCGTTTTAAATGAATTCCTGGAAAATATATACGTTTCAGGAATTTTTTGTTGTGAATAATCGTTCTCTTTGTGGTGGAAATGTTTCCGCAGGCAGCAAAGCTTTGTTCAGGCACAAACAGGGTGTGCAAATGGCGGGAACTGTTAAATACAAACGTAGAGTCAAATCGAGCAGATACAGAATGGAAGATTGTGGGAGATGGAGAAAATAAGCGTGAGTTTGCTGGGTGTGTGGCTGTGGGCAATGATGCTGATGCCTGCAGGGGTGTTGGCCCAGGTAAGTGATGAGGATGATTCATTCCTTACGGCACTGGAGGAATGTTGCCAGCAGAATATAGTTACCCCCTTGGCCATTAACAGATTGTCTGAAAGCAAGTTGGTTGAAAGCGGAATCTTTACGCAATGGCAGTCGGACATTATTGTGAATTACAGGAAAGAGTCAGGTTCAATTCTTTCAGCTCTTGAGCTTGCCGCTTTGCTGGGATGGGATGAACAAGCCGCAGGAATACTTGAGAATTACATTGATTTTTCCATTGCCACACAAAGACGAGGCAGTTTTGAGTCATACGCTTGCGCAAAAGGCAAACTATGGAACAACTGGCAGGAGGAGAAGAAGGATGCAGGCTATGTTGGACTGCCATTTTCAAGCAATTTCAGATTGAGGGGCAGTGTAAGGTCAGCTTTGGGCAATGTGTGGAAGTATGCTGCCTTGAGTTCCAACAGCCGTGGAGAAAAGTTCGGCGATTTCATATCAGCATTCGTTTCGTATGAAGCAGGTGACCAATTTTCATTTCAAGGCACACCACCAAAGATTGGAAGTTCAGATGTTGAGCAAGAAGTGCCTGGTGAACAAAATGCAGGAAAATCAGCTGTTATGAAAGGAGAGAGAGCTTATGATATACTCCTGGAGGCTAATCAACGGAATGGAAAAGCAGGAAGCGGAGTGCGGTTGCTCAAATTCGTGGCGGGTGATTTCACGGCAAAGTTCGGGCAGGGGCTTACAATGTGGAGCGCAAAAGGCTGGAGCAACTTCGCTTCTGCTTCACAAAGCAATCCAGGTTCGTACTGCAAGCGCGGCAATGTCATAAGCGGCAGAAACACAGCATCGGATGACGGCCTTTTAAGAGGCGTGGCCGCAAGCGTTTCCTTGTTCAATAAAAATAAACGCGTGACTATGACGAGCAGCGAGATACAAACTTCAAACGGGCCGGATTCCAGCTTCATGGCAATGGGGGAGACTAAAGGAAATCGCGGTGGGAAATTGAAAATCGAATCGATATCCTTGCACGGATTCGTGTCCTACAGACCGCGGGATGCAAGAATCAAGGATGGCTTTTATATCAATCTGTTGAGCGGAGGGCAGCATAATACAGGAAGCCTGCTTGCAACAAAAAATACCGTTAATGAACTTGCCGCCGGCACCCGCCTTGAATTTTCCGGAACGTTTGCTCACAATGCAAGTCCCAATGCTTCCAGTGCTCGCAATGTAACATACAATGCAGGAAATGATGCCGTGCACGTGCCGGCGCTCAATGTATGGAACTTCAGACTCGGAGTGAATGCCGCAGCTTGGTTCCTGGATAAATACAATGCAGCCTTCTATGGAAAAGCAAGCGTCCCGGACTATAAAAAGTATCAGCAGTACAATGACAAGTATGCAAATTTTTCAATTGATGCATATATCACACACGGGCGATGGATAATTTATTCCGAGGCGGCAGTGGATGCGTCCGGGAGCATGGCATTCCTTGCAGGAATATCCACCACACTGGCAGACTGGAACATAGCTGCCCATACACATTTTTACAGCAAGTCCTATACTGCACAGTATTCCGCTGCGCTGTCTGCGAGTGGAGGCAGCTCAAACCAGAGAGCTGTGGCACTGAGTGCGCAAAGGAGTTTCCACTACAAGTGGATTCTGTCAATGTCCGCCACCACAGTGTATTTCCCTTGGGTGAGATATCAGTTTCCTTATCCATCGCAGTGGAATATAATGAATGCGAACCTTGCGCTGAAACTTGCATCCTCCAATTACAGCCTGCAGATGGGAGTGAAGGATGTCAGACCTGCAAGCGCCTGGATGAAACCAGATGGGAGCGCGGATGGGAAATATGCAAAAACGCAATTCAAGGCCAGTTTCAGCGCGGTTTTCATCCTTTCCTCAAGTGGAGAGGGAAGCAGTACAATGGGCATTGCGGCTTCGTTCTCAAGGAAACTCAAACTTTCAGCAAATGAAAAGCTTACCTACGTAGAGCTGCCAGCTGATAACAGTAGGGAAGCAGTCAATGGAATATCAGCTAATGTTGCAAATCTGCCAGCAGGCAGTGGAGAGAGTACAGTTGAAGAGGGAGCTTCATGGCAGCTGCAATGTAAAGTGAAACTGCCTCTGTTTCTTTCAGTTGCTGCAGGAATCTTTCATTGTCCTGATTGGGATGGAAGAATGTACGCCCACGGATATCAATTGCCATACTCATCATCCGGTACTTTGCTCTATGGGAGCGGCTGGCATTGGGAGGGAATGCTGAGATTGGATTCAAAGGAGTGGAATGCGCTGAGAGTTAAGCGCTCAAACTATCTATCTCATTTTCAAATATATGCAAAGATATCAGGCATCAATTACTGGGATAGCGGCTTGAATGTTTCGCTCGGCAGGAAAAATGCATGCGAAGCATCGTTCGGCATAAAATTCCGATATTAGGATTTCTGATTGAAAAACTATAACTTTGTGAGTTAAAATGGTATTTTATAATCTGTTTGAAATAAAATTTTCA
>JAZRWT010000294.1:0-9578 GCA_045599845.1 Candidatus Egerieisoma sp.
CTCATTCAAGGAGAAAACATATCGGAATACGATCTGAGCATTGAAGGTGGAAAGGGAGTGGAACTTGGCGCGGTGCACAAGGCTGAAAGTCCGAATTATCTTTTTGCAGATGTCAAGGTGAAGCCAGATGCCAAGGCAGGCATCTATTACCTTGTTTTCCACTGCGATGGTAAAAAATTCAAGGTTCCGTATGAAATTCACAGCCGCCGCGATGGTTCTGCCGGCAGAGGCAGTTTCAGCACTTCCGATGCCATTTACCTCATTATGCCTGACCGTTATGTGAACGGAGACCAAACCAACGACAATGCTTTCACAACTGCCGAAAATTCTGACCCTCAGGCTTTCTTCGGACGTCATGGTGGAGACATTCGAGGTATTCGCAATCAGTTGGACTATATTCAGGACTTGGGATTCACGGCAATATGGAGTACACCGCTGCTTCTTGACAATGAACCGGAAAGTTCCTATCACGGATACGCCTGCGCTGATTACTATCACATTGATCCACGCTTTGGAGGCAACTGGCAGTACAAAGCCCTTGTTGACGATGCGCATGCCCATGGTATAAAAATGATAATGGACGTTGTAACAAATCACTGTGGCGGTGCGCATTGGTGGATGCAGGACCTTCCTTTTGCAGACTGGATAAATCAGTGGCCTGAATATACCCATTCCAACTGCGCATTTTCAGCACAGAATGATCCATATTGCCCATTATTTGACAAGAAGAATATGGAAGGCGGCTGGTTCGACACTTCCATGCCGGACATGAATCTCGACAACCCGTATGTGCTGCAGTATTTCAAGCAATGGGCTGTGTGGTGGATAGAGTGGGCCAATCTCGATGGTTTCAGAGTTGACACGTATCCCTACAATGAAAAATATCCAATGGCGGACTGGTGCGCTTCCGTACGCAAGGAATACCCGAATATTAATATAGTTGGTGAAGTCTGGTCAGTCAATGTTCCGCAGGTGGCTTACTGGCAGGCAGGAAATCCGAACAAGGATGGCTTCAACAGCAATCTCCCTTCAATAATGGACTTCGGACTCCATAATGCCATCTGCCAGGGAATCAATGCTGATTTTGTAAACTGGGACGAAGGTATGGTAAAGGTTCATGAATCGATTGCCAACGACCTTTATTATACGAATGTGGACAATATGATGATTTTTCCGGGCAATCACGATACAGACCGCATAGGAGACATAGTGGGGCAGGACCCGGCAAAAATGAAAATAGTATATACACTGATGGCTACGCTCAGGGGCTTTCCACAGATATTTGCGGGAGATGAACTCATGGTGGTGAGCCGTGACCGCAGCCAGGGACACGGAGGCTTGCGCGTTGATTTCCCGCTTGACTGGGAACAGAACCCTGTAATGAAGGACCTTCACGATACTTTCCGCACTCTCTTGAAATGGAGGCAGACTTCGGCTGCAGTTCAGAAAGGCCGTACGGTTCATTTTCTCAGGAGAGACAACACTTACGCATATTTCCGTATTGCGGAATCGGAAACTGTTCTTGTTTTTATAAACAACAGTTTGGAAGAAAAAGAAATACCATGGAACGATTATCAGGAAATAACCGTAAATTTGCCTTTCGAAGGCATGGATATACTGAACTCCAGAACCGTGAAGGTAGGAGACAAGCTTGCAGTAGGACCACGTTCAAGTGTAATAGTTGAATTCAAATAGTATGAAACGATACGCATTAATAGCTCTTTGTTCCATTTTCCTTGTATCATGCGCAGTAAAGCCTGAGACATACTGTGAAAAGTATCAGCTGTCATCTCCTGACGGAGCGCTTGTAATATCTTTCACTCTTGATGGCGGTGTGCCCGGGTATTCGCTTGACAGGGAAGATACAAAGGTCATTCTTCCATCCCTTCTGGGGTTTGACATGCGCGGAACGGTGAAAGCGGAGAAAATAGTTTTTGAAGACAATGCAATAGGCAAGGAGGATGCCGCACCGGAGTATTCCCTCTGCAGCGGTTTCACACTTGAAGGTACAGAAACGGATTCCGCAGACTATACATGGGAACCTGTTTGGGGAGAGGAATCCAGCATCCGTTGCAATTACAATGAACTTCTTGTAAAACTGGTCACAACAGACGGCAAGCGCAGGATGAACATACGCTTCCGTCTTTTCAACGACGGCCTCGGATTCCGATATGAGTTTCCGGAGGGTCAAAGCAGTTCCTATCTATGTGTAAAGGAGGAAAAGACTCAGTTCGCCATGGCTGATGACTGCCTTGCATGGTGGATTCCAGGTGACTATGATACCCAGGAATACGAGTATGTGGAATGCCGCCTGTCAGAGGTGAAAAAGCATTATCAGGACAAGTTCCGTGGCAATTCGTCCCAGACTCTGTTCAGCCCTTGGGGTGTTCAGACTTCTCTTCAGATGAAAATGCAGAATGGCTTGTACGTTAACATACACGAGGCTGCCCTGGTTGATTTTCCTGCTCTGCACCTGCTTGTCGATGGCAGGAATCACAGTTTGAGCGCTCATCTGACTCCTGATGCCCAGGGTTTCAAAGGAAATCTTCAGACTCCTGCCGTTACACCTTGGCGCACCATCCAGGTGGCACAGACAGCAGTTGAGCAGCTTCAGAGCCGTTTGATTCTCAATCTTAACGAGCCTTGCGCTCTTGATGATGTCAGCTGGATCCATCCTGTGAAATACATGGGTGTCTGGTGGGAGATGATTGCCGGAAAGAGCAGTTGGAATTATACCGATGATTTCCAGTCTGTAAAGCTGGGAGAAACCGATTTTGCTTCCGCAAAGCCCAACGGACGTCACGGGGCGAACAATGAAAACGTGAGGAAATATATAGATTTTGCTTCGGAGAACGGTTTTGATGCAATTCTCGTTGAAGGATGGAACATAGGATGGGAGGATTGGGCTAATTGTGACAAGGATTATGTCTTTGACTTCCTCACTCCTTATCCTGATTTTGACATTGCTGCTTTGAATGAATATGCCCATTCCAAAGGTGTGAAATTGGTCATGCATCACGAGACATCTTCAAGTCCGCGCAACTATGAACGTCATCTTGAAGCCGCTTACAGTCTGATGAACCAATATGGTTACGATGCCGTGAAATCCGGTTATGTTGGAGATATACTGCCTCAGGGTACTTTCCATTATAGCCAATGGATGGTGAATCATTATCTCTATTGCGTAACAGAGGCGGCAAAGCATCACATCATGGTGAATGCCCATGAAGCTGTACGTCCTACAGGCCTGTGCCGCACTTATCCTAATCTCATAGGAAATGAATCGGCAATGGGAACCGAGTATCAGGCATTCGGAGGCTCAACTCCAGGACATACATCAATTCTTCCGTTCACACGCTTGAACGGAGGTCCTATGGATTACACACCTGGAATCTTTGAGATGAACCTCAAGGAATGGTGCGGGAATGACTCCTGGGTGAATTCCACAATATGCGGTCAGCTGGGCCTTTATGTAACAATGTATTCTCCTCTTCAGATGGCTGCCGATACTCCTGAGCATTATTCACGTTTCATGGATGCTTTCCAATTCATCAAGGACGTGGCGCTTGATTGGAGCGAAAGCCGGTATCTCTTTGCCGAACCGCAACATTTCATAATTGCCGCACGCAAGTCAAAGGCAGACGGGCAATGGTTCTGCGGAGGAGTGACCGATACACTGCAGCGCAGTTTCACCCTGCCTCTGGATTTTCTTGGAGAAGGGGAATTCGAGGCAACAATATACGCGGATGCTACGGATGCACATTATAGCAACAATCCTCAGGCATATACAATTGAAAAGCGCAGGGTAAGCGCAACTGAAAATATAGACATAACTATGGCGCCGGGAGGCGGATTCGCAATATCATTCAAATCATGCAGATAAACTTTCATATGGAATATTACACCCAATGGGGTGAGAATCTGTGTCTTGTAGCACAGGATGTCAAATATCCAATGCAGTGGGCAGGAAACGGACAATGGACTGTAACAATAAAGGACGCAAAAGCATCAATCCTTAAAGATTACACCTACGTTGTAATCAAGGATGGAATAATAGTACGAACAGAATGGGAGCATCACAGCAGTCATCCTTCAAAGGATGTATATGACAGATGGAATGATTGCCCTATTAATGGATGTCCTTTCCCTCGCCGGCATTCAGCCGGTATCTTTGACCGTCCTGGATTCCGCGGCGCAGGTACGGCAGTGCCTGTTTTCTCGCTGCGCACAGCGTCTGATTTTGGAATAGGGGAGTTCAGAGACCTCAGACCGCTTGTTGACTGGGCGGCTGCAACAGGCCAATGCATAATACAGTTGCTGCCTGTCAATGACTGCACCCGCAACGGAGACTGGCGCGATTCCTATCCGTACAGCCCGATAAGCAGCTTCGCCTTGAATCCTATGTACATCCACCTGCAGGATCTTGGAATCAAGGAGGATGCTTCTTTCAGAAAGCAGCAGAAAGAGCTCAATGCCTTGCCAAATGTTGATTATCCGCGTGTATTCAAGCTAAAGATGGCCCTTGTCCGGAAGGCTTTTGAAAAGAGAGGCGCTGAAGACATGTCCAAGGCGGACTACAGGGAATTCCAGAAGCATAACAGCATTTGGTTGTACGAATATGCAGAGTTCTGCGCACAGCGCGATGGATTGGAGCCGGAGTACTATGAATGGATGCAGTACCATCTTGACAAGCAGCTTTCACGTGAAGTGGCATACGCCCACAGCAAGGGAGTATATTTGAAAGGTGACCTTCCGATTGGAGTAAGCGGTGATGGAGTTGATGCACATTATCATCCTGAACTTTTCAATCTGGATTCATCTGCCGGAGCGCCACCTGATTTCTTCAGTGAGACAGGTCAGAACTGGGGGTTCCCAACATACAATTGGGAAGAGATGGCAAAGGATGACTATGCATGGTGGAAATCACGTCTGCGTAAAATGGCGGAGTACTTCGATGCTTTCCGAATAGATCATATACTTGGGTTTTTCCGTATATGGGAAATTCCATTGGAGTACAAGTGCGGCCTTGACGGACATTTCAACCCCGCATTGCCGTATTCACTGGAAGAGATAAGTTCTGCAGGACTGCCTGTTGAAGGCTTGTTCCATAAGGATCCACGACATCCTGGTATGTACCAGCCACTGATCCGCCCGGCATCGGAGAATTTGCCTGACTGGCAGAAAGACAGATTCGGTGCCATGTACAATGACTTCTTCTTCCATCGTCATAATGAATTCTGGCGTTACAACGCATTGCGCAAACTTCCTGAACTTCTGGGTGCTACAGGTATGCTGGCTTGTGGCGAGGATCTTGGTATGGTTCCGGACTGCGTTCCTGGTGTGATGGATCATGAAAAGATACTGTCTCTTAAAATGAGGGGATTGGACAATGGTGGAGAGTGGAAAGCTCTAAGTGTTTGCGCCACTTCCAGCCATGACATGCAGACCCTGCGGATGCAGTGCCAGTATGATCCTTCAGTTGAGGATTGCCGCAATATGCTGAACGAGTATCTTTATTCTCCATCAATGCTCGCCATTTTTCCGTTGCAGGACTGGTTGTCCATAAGCGAGAGTCTGCGTAACCCTTCACGTGATGAGAGAATAAATCATCCTGAGGATCCGAACCATCACTGGCAGTTCCGTATACATCTTGACTTGTCTCAACTCAGTGCAGATGCAGGATTCTGTTCAGATGTGGCTTCACTTGTAAGGGAGTGCGGCCGCAATTGATCCTGATGGGAACTGTCACCTGCGCTTACGTTCCTTCTCCTGGATCTTTGCCTGCACTTCGAGCCTGTTGACCATTACCTGTTTGTAGGTGCCTGTTGAAAAATCGTATTCAGTTTCCACAAATTTCGGGAATTTGTCTGAACTGTATTGGTATTCGTAAGGAGCCATTCCTGGAACTTTTATGATAAGGAATGGTGTGGAGGGGTGCAATGTAATGTACCCTGCCGGAACTTTGAGAGGATCAGACAGGAAGAGATTCATGATTCTAAGCACTTTGAAGAGAGGACTGGAGCTTTTCAATGGTTTGGACCAATAAAGACTCCTGTCAACGGACCTCAATGCATTCATCCTGGCGTCCTGTTGCCTTTTTATCATATCATTCGTTTTGTCCGTAAAAATCATTCGATAGTTTATACCAGGGTAGAGCGGGTTAAGGAATGATGGAGCGAAAATGTGTCTGACAGGCATTGTGCTTTCCAAATATTCTTTTTTATCAAGCGATAGAGTGTCATGTTCCTGAGCATGCAGGCAAATGCGGCATGTGAACAGGAGGTACATAGCAAGGAAGAGGAATTTGTTCATAATATGCAACTGCTTCCATAAAGTTTACAAATACCATACCATGTTATCTTACTACAATCAGGGTTTGTACGCAGGACCATCGCCAGTGAAAAATGAAATATAGTGCTAAC
This sequence comes from Candidatus Egerieisoma sp., assembly GCA_045599845.1. Taxonomy (GTDB): domain Bacteria; phylum Bacteroidota; class Bacteroidia; order Bacteroidales; family UBA932; genus Egerieousia. The sequence continues at coordinate 6,423 of JAZRWT010000294.1, forward strand.
TTTGCATTCCCGGAATTATTCATATTGTACAATACTGTCTGATAATAAATTTGATTCTTGATTGCCATGAAACGGATATTGTTCACTATTGCCATTTTATTTCTTGGCTCATTCTGTGCTTCCGCCCAGTTGAGCGTTAAGGAGCCTTGCAGCAACGGCATGGTCCTGCAGCAGAATTCCAATCCTGTGCTATGGGGACACGCTTCACCAGGTGCTGAAGTTTCGGTAGTAACCAGCTGGGATGCAAGTTCTTATAATGTTGTTGCAGATTCCAAAGGAGTGTGGAGAGTGAATGTTTGCACTCCGGAGGCTTCATACTCAAGTTACAGCATTACAGTAAGTGGTGAAGGTTCATCCATTGAAATTGAGGATGTGCTCATAGGTGAGGTTTGGATTGCAGCCGGACAGAGCAATATGGAGATGCCAATGAGAGGCTGGACAAATATTCCTGTGGAGAATGCCTTGGAATTTCTGAGTTGCGCCCCTATGCATGATAAAATAAGAATGTTCACGGTGGATGAGAATCCTAGTCTTGTTCCTCTTGATGATGTTCAGCTCACAAAGGGTTGGGCAAAGGCCGATGCCTCCACAATTCCGGATATGAGCGCCACCGCCTTCTTCTTCGCACTCAAGCTGAATGCCTCTCTTGACCTTCCTGTGGGCATTGTTTCCATCCCCCGTGGAGCAACAAGAGTGGAAGGATGGCTGCCACGTGAAATAATAGATTCATATGGTACTGAGCATGAATGGGAGAGTGAAGAGCGTATGAAGAGCCCATGGGCTCCGTACAGTTCGTATAATGGTATGCAACATCCTGTGCAGGGATATACTGCAAAGGGCTTCATCTGGTATCAGGGTTGCAGCAATGTACAAAGTTACTCCACATACGCCGGCAGGTTGAGGGATATGGTTGCCCTCTGGCGAAAGGACTGGGGTGATACAGAGTGCATGATGCCTTTCTACACTGTGGAGATAGCTCCTTGTGCCTCGGATGATGGCGGCTATAACGGACTATCCCCTCTTTTGAGAAGAGCCCAGCTTGAGGCTTCTAAACTTATTGAGAACTGCGAGATGGTTTGCACAAATGACCTTGTTTACGACTATGAAATATGCAACATCCATCCTTGTCAGAAACAGGCTGTTGGCAATCGTCTTGCCTATATTGCGCTTAATCACGAGTATGGATTCAAGCGTCTTGCGTGTCTTTCTCCTGAAGCCATCAAGGCTTATATGGATGCGGACGGATTTCTTTGTGTGGAATTCAGCAACTGTAGCAGAGGTGTGAACCGTACGCTTGGAATTGTTGGACTTGAAATCTGTCTTGAAGATGGCAGTGCCATACCGGTTTCAAAAGTGAAGTTCAACGGCAAGGGAGTAATGAGGATTCCTTGTGCAGGAATAGAAGGTATAAAATCTGTAAGATATGGCTGGGGCGATTTCAAGCCAGGCAATCTGAAAAGTGCTGAAGGTCTTCCGGTAATTCCTTTCGAACTGGCCCTCTGATATTGTGGAATCCTCTCATTTTCTTCTCATAATGTATGCAGCTGCTCCTGATGGTATTCCTGACCAATTCATATGATTATTTGTTCGTGCATTCAAAGACTTTGCGGTAAATAGAGGCTTTGTTTTCAAGTTTCATGGGATATGCGCGCGATGAGGATGGCATGCGCCACCAGCGTATGTTCCTGTTGTTTATGCAGATATCTGTAAATTTACCAACAGGCGGTTGTGTTATGTCTGCCGAGCCTGTACTGTAAAGAATTTCAATGAATTCTTCCGAGGATTTTCCACCAGTTGTAACAATCAAGTGGCACAGCGGCATCTTTTCCAGCATTCCTGAAATATCGGCCGGGCGCAGAATCACAAGGAATTCGTCGCTGGCATTGCCTTTGAGACGGCAGACCCTTGAAGCTGTGTCAAAGAGTCCGAGTCCGTTCTTCAGGCAGAATGACTGTATTTTCGCACAATCGAAACACTTCTTGCTTTCGGCAACGAAATGACTGGCATCCGAAAAATGAACGAGTCCTATGATTCGCCAGAAATCATTCTGGAAGTTGGGATAGAAAAATTCCATGGACCATCGTGCTTTCGGTGGTGGAAAACTGCCAAGAAACAGCACCTTCCCGTTTGAAGGCAGGAACGGTTCAAGCGGATGGTTCTCAATTGTAATGCCGCATCTTGCCAGATCAACCTTACTGCCATCTTCTGTAAAGATTACGCCTTCGGTCTTCAGCCGTTCTTTCTGTTTCTCAGGATCGCCAAAGGCATAAGCGCATGCCAGACTGCCATCAGAGAATACAACCCTGTGACACGGAACCAGTGCGGGGTTGGTGTTGCTATGAAGCGCATTTCCTACAGCCCTTGCAGCTCCGGCTATTCCCGCCAGTTCTGCCACTTGAGCATAAGTTCCCACTTTCCCTTCCGGAATCATTGCCACAGCACGGAAGACCTTTTCCCTGAAATTTCCAGCCATTTGTGTTCCTTTTATAATTGATCTTGTTATTCTTGTAGTTAATTGATTATCTTGGTATTGCTATTGCTATTGGTATTGCTATAGGTATAGGTATAGGTGTTTGTATTTGTATAGGTATAGGTATTGATATTGATGATGATGTTGTTGTTTATGTTGAGGCAGCAGTAGTGGCAGAAGCAGCAGTCGTAATAGTGGCGAAATTATGAAAGCTTGTTCAGTTAAACAAATCTTTTATGGTTAGGATTGGTGTGACAAACGGAAATGACTAGTTTATTCCAATTGATGCAAGTACTTCTTTAGATAATTTGAGAAAACGGATGATCTGCTTGGATGAAGCATTGTATTCAAAGCGCATGATTCTTGCCAATTCAAGTTTGACTTGCGGCGCAGTTTCAGTCAATTTACTTGTTCCATATTTGTCATTGGCAATTTTGGATATGGCGGAAAAGAGCTCGTTGTCTGTATAAAACACATTTTCTCCAATTTCTTTGGCTATCTGTTTCTTGGCTTCAATATTTTTGGAAATCAGGTAGAAATAATGCGAGGCGTTGCGAAACAGACGTTCGCCTGATTCAATTGCACAGAAGTCAATTGGTATAGCACATCCTTCAAAGCATAGAATGTCTTTTATCCGGTCTGTTTTATGAGTGTGAGAAATGCTACGTATTTCCAAGTCGGAGGCC
>JAZRWT010000295.1:0-1669 GCA_045599845.1 Candidatus Egerieisoma sp.
AGCAATACGCTATGTGACAACAGGAGCATATCTTTCCTTGATAAGGGAATACAACGGAATGCTTGAGAGCTCAACATCCGCTTCAGTAAAATCCATAAGGGAGAAATTGCAGGCCTGCACGGTACAATTTGCCGAGGTACTTGAATTCTGCAACGGCAAGGATAAGGAATTCATTGACTATCATTCACGTTCACTTGTTGAAATGGCCGGCAACCTTGTTCTTTCCTATTTGCTGCTTCTTGAGGCTGAACGTAATGATAATATGATGCGTTCAGCGGAATTGTATTCATCTCAATCAGAAGCTGAAAATCTCAAGCACGCAAATATTGTCAAGGAATTTAATCTGGATAAAATCAACTCAATCAAGTTGCAATACAACAAATAGCACGATTTATGGTCAACGCAGATGAATTGAAAGAAAGACTGCTGAAGATTAAAGCATTTGCTTACGATATTGACGGTGTACTCACAGACGGCTCGCTTCTGGCGCTGCCTGATGGTGACCTGTTGAGGATTTTCAACGCAAAGGACGGAATGGGCTGCAGGATGGCTTATCTCAATGGTTTCAAACAGGCTCTTGTTACAGGCGGAGTTTCCGAATCAGTGATGAAAAGATGCGAATTGCTTGGAATCAAGCGTGAGGACATGTTCATGGGCAGCCGCATAAAACTTCCTGATTTTCTGAAATTCTGTGAGAAATATGGATTGAACAAAGATGAAGTCTGCTATGTTGGGGACGATATACCTGACATTTGCGTTCTAAAGGAATGTGGCCTTGCCGTGTGCCCCTCCGATGCCGTTGAAGAGGTGAAACAGGTTGCACATTACATTTCACCGTATGGCGGCGGGAAAGGCTGCATAAGGAATCTTATAGAACTCGTTCTTAAAACACAAGGCAAATGGGAGTTCGACCCTGTAGCCTACAGCGGCTGAAGGAGTGCGTATGACAGACCTGAATTCGGCTGCACATACAAAAAATGAAAACTTTATGCTTGAAGGCAGAACATTGATATTGGGAAGCAAGTCGCCCCGCAGGAAGGAACTTATGGAAGGTGCGGACCTTGAGTTCATAGTGGACTCGGAGAGCTCTTTCGATGAACATTTTCCACCTGCGATGGACCATCTGCTTGTTCCCGAATTCATAGCAAGAGGGAAATCCGAGCATTTCCACAGGCAGTTGAAGAATGAAGAAATTCTTATAACTGCCGATACAATGGTTCTTGTAAACGGAAGGATTATGGGAAAGCCTGCAGACAGGCCTGATGCCGTAAGGATGATGGAGGCTCTCTCAGGCCGGACCCATTTGTTGCTACGGGAGTTTGCATAAGGGACAATGCCAGACAGATTTCCTTCACTGAAATAACGGAAGTTACATTCGAGAAACTCCTTCCTGCTGAAATTGACTATTACTTGGATAAATACAACCCTTTTGACAAGGCAGGTGCCTACGGCATACAGGAATGGATAGGCCACACAGGGATAAGTTCGGTTAACGGTTCCTATTTCAATGTGATGGGATTGCCTGTCCACAGAATATACCAACATTTGAAAAACTGGTGAATTAATTATGACACAAACACTCAGACGCTACATCAACGACTATCCATGGGCAAGGTGGACAGCCCTTCTGCTAGTATCAATGCTTATGTTCTTCGCTTATATGTTCGAA
>JAZRWT010000296.1:0-9839 GCA_045599845.1 Candidatus Egerieisoma sp.
GGATAGAGCAACAGCCTTCTAAGCTGTGGGTCTTGGGTTCGAATCCCAACCGGATCACAAAACAGAGCGGCAACAGCCGCCGGCTAAATCATAAAAATTGCTGAATTTTTAAATGTTATTTTCCGGCATCTGTGCGATGACAAGAACTTCATGCCATTACCGCTTATGCAGCATCGCAATAAATCCACAAACTATGTTCACTGCAAAAGTAATTGCCAGTGAATATTTTTTCTATTCATATTTTGATACAGGTTTCCAAGGGCAAACAGGACGAAAATATAAATGGATATGATAAAAATTCAGGATGAAGAGCAGGCAAAGCAGTGTATTGTGGCTTTGCTTGAATATATTGGAGAAAATCCGCAGCGTGAAGGATTGATAGATACTCCCTCAAGAATAGTGAAGATGTTCAAGGAGGTGTTCCGTGGTTATGATCCTCTGCAAATGCCAAAAATCACTACTTTTGACAATGGCAGTGACGGATTGATGTATGACAACATGGTAGTTGACAAGGGGGACTTCTATTCGATTTGCGAGCATCACTGCAGAACATTCTTCGGAAAATACACCTTTGCCTACATACCCAATCCAAAGGGCAAAATCCTGGGTATATCAAAAATAGGAAGAGTGGTGGACTATTGTTCCAGCAAGCTGCAAATACAGGAACGTTTGGTCAGGGAGATAGTTGATACGCTCATGAAGGCATTAGGCGATGAGAATCCTCCACTCGGTATGGCGCTTATGATGACAGGCCGCCATATTTGCAAGGAGGGCAGGGGAGCACGGAAGAAAGGCACAATGACAAGCACTTTCCTTTCAGGTGCATTCAAGGAGCAGGAATCAGTAAGAAAGGAGTTCATGAGCCTCTGTCAGGATATGTTCTCAGCTGAGGCCATATAGAGCGGCCATTTCAGAATTTTACGTCTGAGTAGACAATCTTGAATTCGTGAGTTACATACGGAGTTATCTGGCGGCCGCTTTCATTCAGTCTGGCTGCCTTCTTCATTACATTCCTTACCATTCTGCCAGGTTTCTCCTCAAGGCTGTCAACAGCCTGTTTAGCCTTTTCATATAAAGCGTTGAAAGAGATTTTTGCAGGTTGCTCCACCAGAGTCACGGGCATGTATATGCCGCCTCCAATATCCCTGCACTCCATTGTACGTGAAAACATTTCAGCCTTGCTTTCAACACGTAGAATGCCCCAGTCTCCTTCTACCACATAAACCTTCTTGGTTGAATTGAATCCGTTGTCCTCATCCTTTGGCTTGCCCTCCAGGATATAAACAGTTTTACCATTGTAGTCAATATTGCCCAGAACACTGAATCTGTACTCTTTACGTCCTTTGTTGCCGTAAGCTGCATCACTGTCATAAACTTCGTTGAAAAGGTCCATCTCGAGCATCCTGAACAATTGTTTCTGTGCCTTGCTGTTCATTGTAGGATTGCTTGAAAGGACTGTTTGAGCACTGAAGGAATTGTGCTTCCAGCCTGTGTTGCTGATATGGGCCGATATTGCCACTTCAACGCTCCTGTTGTCAAGAACATAATTCATTATTGCTCCCCTGTTGTGAAGCTTCATATATGACCTTAGCATGAACATTATTGAAGAAGGCATGAGCTGTGGAATGATATCGGCATCCTTTGCCTTGAAATTCTGAACAATATCAGCCTGATAGCCTTTGAGCGCCTTGCGGTTGAGCAAGGCCTTTTCCCAAACTTTGCGCAGTATGGAACTTGCCATGTCCTCTTCGTCTGCAGTAACATAGACTGCATCCAGGGTATATTCCAGAGGAATTGTATCATTCCTGGATTGAGCATGGCTTCCATTGCAGGAAAACACCAGTGAAACCAATAGTATATATATGTATTTTTTCATCTTATTTTCGTTTAAATTATAAGAGTTATAATTTGTAATGAAAATACCATGCCACGGATGGCATATTTTGTTCCAAAAGAGTAAATTTGCAGCAATTTTAAAGCAGACAAAAGAACATGATAAAATCAATGACAGGCTACGGCAAATCGGAATGCGATTTGTCAATAGGAAAAATAATTGTGGAGATAAGGTCCGTTAATGGAAAAAACGCCGACATAAGCATAAAGTCATCCCTTGTTCCTAGAGACAGGGAAATGGAAATCAGGAAATACATAAGTGACAGACTTGGCCGCGGAAGCATTGACCTTTTTGCCAATCTTGCACCCGGTCAGACATCGGGCCTTAAGAACATTAACAAGGAAGCATTCCTTCACTATTATGGTCAGATAAGCCTAATACTAAAGGAAGCAGGCATAGCAGAGCCTGACAATCTGTCTTCAACTATACTCAAAATGCCGGATGTCCTGGACACAGGGAAATCAGAATTCACAGAGAATGACTGGACAGCAATGGACAAAGCTATAAAGGAAGCCATTGAGAATCTTGATGAATTCAGAATGAAGGAAGGCGCCACACTATACAAGGACGTTACAGGAAAAGTTGCCAATATTCTGAATTATCTCGCCCAAGTTGAAGAAATAGATCCTCAGCGCGTTCCAATGATAAGGGAAAGGATACAGAGCAAGATAGTGGAAGTATGTCAGGGCAGCAACCCTGAAAGGCTGGAACAGGAAATGATTTTCTATATAGAAAAACTTGACATAAATGAGGAGAAGGTGCGTCTGCGCCAGCATTGCAAATACTTCATGGATACTATTGACAACGAGCCTCTTCCAGGCAAGAAACTTGGTTTGATTGCACAGGAGATGGGCCGCGAGATAAACACGATGGGCTCGAAGGCCAATAACGCCGGGATACAGCAGCTGGTTGTGAAAATGAAGGACGAACTTGAAAAAATAAAGGAGCAGTCACTCAACATTCTGTAACTGCTCCCTTTCAAGATTATTTTCTTATCCACCTTTCGAATCTGAACTTCAGAGGGAGGGTGGATTTTCTGTCTGTATCTTCCAGCCAATCCCCGGCTTCAGCCATTTTCCATTTTTCTACTGCGATGGCAGGGAAGAATTTCTCCGCTTCCGGGCAGGATTTGTCAATCCTGGTTATATCCAGTTCATCCACCATATCGATGCACTGCTGATAGATGCTTGCACCTCCGGTTATGAAACAGGTGTCGGACCCATCGCATGTGGAAGAAAGAGAAAAAGCCTGTGGGAGGTCCTTTACGGCAAAAAGCCTGCTATTGTCTGCAAGCGGGCGGCTTCCGTACTGCTGCATGAAAGCCTCGGGATTGGAGGTGACAACTATGTTGCTGCGGCCTGGAAGAGCCTTTCCTATTGATTCGAAGGTCTTGCGGCCCATGATTACAGGATGGCCCATTGTAACGCTCTTGAAACGTTTGAGGTCTGCACTGAGAGAAACAAGCAGATCGTTACCTGCCCCTATGGCATTGTCATTGGCCAATGCAACAATAACAACCTTCTTCATCTTACATATTCATTCCGCCGCAAACGGAAATCACCTGTCCTGATACGTATGATGAAAGATCACTTCCAAGGAAGGTGCATACATCAGCTATGTCCTCAGGAGTACCGCCGCGTCTGAGAGGAATTCTGGCTATCCATGAATCGCGTATTTCCTGGGAAAGTTTCAGTGTCATGTCTGAAATTATGAAACCAGGGGCTACGGCATTGGCCCTTACGCCTCTTGGTCCGAGTTCCTGTGCAATTGATTTTGCAAGGGCAATCATACCTGCCTTTGAAGATGCGTAATTGCACTGTCCTGCATTTCCGTGCAATCCTACAACTGAACTCATGTTTATGATTGAGCCGCCTCTCTGCCTTATCATTACAGGAGAAATTGCGTGAATGAAGTTGAAAGCGGATTTGAGGTTCACGTTGATAACGGCATCCCACTGTGCTTCGCTCATCCTGAGCATGAGGCCGTCCTTTGTTATACCTGCATTGTTCACAAGAATGTCAATTCTTCCGAATTCCTTCACAACCTGGTCAACAGCATCGTGTGCCTGTTGGAAATCAGCGGCATTGGAAGCAATGGCAATGCATTTCACTCCGTAGCTTTCAACGTCTGCCTTGGTCTGCTGTGCGTTTTCATCAATAACCAGATCGGTAAAGGCAACGTTTGCTCCTTCAGAAGCGAACTTTATGGCAATTGCCCTGCCAATTCCCTTGGCGGCACCTGTGATAAGTGCGTTTTTTCCTTCAAGTATTTTATTCATAATGTTCAATTTGATTTCATTCAATCAGTTGGACAGCAGCGGTTCGGCATAAAGATCATACTCGTCCGAATCAACTATCCTCACGTCTACAAATTTACCTATTAAAGATTCAAGATTCAAATTTCCATATACTTTCCTGCACGAAGAAACGGGAACAAGGATTTCGCCATCGACTTCAGGACTTTCATACTGTGACCTTGATACAAGGAATTCGTCTTCAATCCTGTCTATGAGCACTCTCTCCACTCTTCCCAATCTGGATTCATTGGCCTTGGCAGAAATTGATGACTGAAGTTCCATGAGTGCATCATAACGTTTCTGTTTCGTTGAAGGGCGAACATTGTCCTTGTAATTCTGCGCTGAGTATGTACCTTCCTCCTCACTGTAAGTGAATGCTCCCAATCTTTCGAAACGGTTCCTTGAAACGAAATTCAACAAAGTATTGAAATCACGGCTGGTTTCTCCAGGGAAACCTACAATGAGAGTCGTTCTCAATACCAGTCCGGGAATCCTTTCTCGCAAACGGTCTATCAATTTCTGAGTCCCTGCCGTTCCTATGCCCCTGTGCATATTCTTCAATACGCTGTTGGAAGCGTGCTGGAGCGGAATATCAAGATATTTGCATATCTTGTTTTCGGAAGCCATGAGTTCAATTACGTCCTCCGGAAAATCGTCTGGATAGGAATAATGAATCCTTATCCATTCAATGCCGTCAATGGCACAAAGCCTTTCGAGCAAAGGAGCCAGCATACGTTTACCATAGAGATCAAGACCATAGTATGTTGTATCCTGAGCAATAACTATGAGTTCCTTCACTCCGCCTGCTGCAAGTTCCCTAGCTTCCTTTTCAAGCTGTTCCATTGGAACGGATATGTGTGGACCACGTATGAATGGAATTGCGCAATATGCACATCGTCTGTTGCATCCCTCGCTTATCTTGAGGTATGCATAGTGTCCGGGTGTTGTCTGATATCTTGAACAGGCAAGTTCATCCCTGTATTCAAGCCCAAGGTATTCCACAACATCCTTGATATTGAAAGTGCCGAAGAAGGCATCAACTTCAGGTATTCCCTCCTTGAGTTCGGACATATAGCGCTGGCTAAGACATCCGAAAACGAGAAGCTTTCCTATCCTGTTCTTTTTCTTGGCCGCAACAGCCTTGAATATCATTGAAATTGACTCTTCCTTTGCATCCTGTATGAAGCCGCAGGTGTTTATCACCACGCAATCTATGAATGCGTTGGATTCGTTATCCAAGGAGTAGTAGGAAGGAAGCAGCTTCATGCCGTATGTGTCAAGCTGGCGCATGAGATGCTCTGAATCAACAAGATTCTTTGAACATCCCATGGTGATAACCAATACTGAAAGCTTCTTCCTTGCACTCATGATGTATCTACTCTTTGTCTGCCTGCTCCATCTCCTCCTCTGTAAGGAAATCGAGAGAAGCTTTTTCTTTTATGATATTGTACCACTCCACAACTTTTCTCATGTGGGAAACGTAGAAGCGGTCCCTGTCATACGTTGGGAGAGCCTTCTCGAAGAAAGCCACGAGTTCTTTCTGGTCAGCCTTCTTGGCAGGAGCCGGATTTTCACCGAGGACTTCCTTCATTTTGAGGAAAAGTTCAGATAATTTCACTTCGCCCTCATCTGTATATATGGCAATGTCGGCCATGGAACTCATTTTTGCGCTCAAGCCTGAACACATTCTTTTCTTTGTTGTCAATGATTCAACTATAGCGCCGTTCTTGGCCTGCTGGACATAAAGGAACAATCCGCTTTCACCACTGATTGAAAGAATCTTCCTAAGATCTGTTTTCATTGTTTTCTTTATTAAATGTTATTTGATTCCACGCTCGTTCTTTATCTGCTGGTAAGCTTCGTGGATTTTGTTGAATTTTTCTTCCGCTGCTTTGCGAACATCCTCACCCAGAGACTCCACTTTGTCAGGGTGATGTTTCATAGCCATTTTCCTGTAAGCTTTCTTTACCTCTTCGTCTGTGGCCTCAGGAGTTATTTCAAGTACTTTGTAAGCGTCTTCAATGCTCGTCCCGAACATTCCAAGAACTGATTCGGCATCAGCGTTGGAAATTCCCATGAACTGTGATATGCGTTTGAGAACATCCAGTTCGGCATTGCTTACTACACCGTCTGCCCTGGCTATTCCGGCAAGAAAATGGAAAAGCTGCAATCTCTGGGAAATGTTGGTGAACTGACGTATCTGGATACAGACTTCTGAAAGTTCATAATCCTTCTGCAAAAGTTCCTTGAGCACGTTGAGGGCATTCGAAGCACCCTCTTCCCCGAAATTCTCTCTCAGGAATTTCTTTACATAATCGAGTTCGGAGCGCATTACCTTGCCATCGGCCTTCATCACCGCCGCACTTAGAACAAGGAGCGAGATAAGGAAACTGTTCCTCTGTTCATGATTAGTGAAACTATCGCCGGTGGAAGAACCGGAGACGAATACATGGGTGTTTTCAAGGCCGCTGCCTATCAGGAAGGCTATGATGCCGCCTATAGGACCGAACATGGCCCATCCGAAAGCTCCCATCAACCATTTACCTATTCCCATAATTTATCTTGTTTCAACTACTTAATCCTTTTCAATTCTGTCTGCCGCATGTAAATGCAATCATTGCCCGGTGCACCTTGACAATCTGCGGCAGCAGTGCGGTGTTATCATCTGCAAATATAACAAAATCCGAACATGAAATACGCTGCTTGTCGTTCCATTGTCTTCCCAGCCTTTCAATAACCGCCTCACGCTTGGTGTTGTCACGCCGTATGACTCTGCGAATCCTTGTTTCCAGATTTGCGGTAACGGTAAGGGACTTGTCAACGTATTGTTTGACAAAATCCTTTTCCAGAAGTATTGCCGACTCCATGATCACGTATGGAACGCTTCCTGCGAATCCTGCCTTCCACTTCATGAAATCTTCCATTACGGCAGGATGAACAATATTTTCAACTTCAATGAGCAATTGCGGGTTTGAGAATATTCTGGAGCTCATTATCCCAGGCATGAAAATCCTGTTGTTGAATATGTCTTCTCCCAAAAGGGCGCGCAGAGATTCCCCAAGCTGTGAATCGTAAACGTACAGCGCTTTGGTTCTGCTGTCCGAGTCGTACACAGGCACCCCCATCTTTTCGAATATGGCCGATATGTAGGTCTTTCCGCTGCCTATTCCTCCGGTTATTCCCAGAACGGCAGGTAATGAAGAATTTACACTTTTTATGTTACAAGCATTGAATACCATGGTTCAGTCATTATAACGGACTTAATTGTTGAAGTTGCATATCACGAATTGTGGGCTGCATTCAAGTCCGAAAACATTCTTGTCATGACTTTTCAGCTCAACTCTTGCGTATGTGCTGTCTATGAGTTTGTTATAATCAACATAAACATCGAAATCCCTGGCATCCAACTGCCTCCGCCTGTTGAACGGCATTCTGTATTTTACCAGAACATGATTGGGAACAAAGGAAGCACCAGTCTTTGAAGGAAATTTCCTGGGCTCTATGTACAGAGGAATCTGAGCTTCAAAGAACCTTTGTACGTCAATGGAATAGTTTACGTTCTGGCTTGAATATTCCACTCCCGATGGATTCTGCAACAGAACGTGGCCGCTTCTTGCGCGTGAGAGATTCTTCAGAGGGAGCGGGTAGGTATGAACCTCCTTTATTCCCACAATTACTGCCGAATCTCCATACAGTACAATGGAATCGGGACTGAGCTTGAGCCCGTTGACAGATGTGAATTGATCCTTGAAAGAGAGTTTTATATCGGAAATCACAGGAACAATCTTGTTTCCCTGATGAGGAAAATTCAGATAGAGAGTGTCTGAAACAAGCCTGTCAAATACGAAATCATTGCCTAATGCATCTTTCAGCTCATTTGAGGTTGACCTTGGAAAAGCAATGAAGACGTTGGGATTTGTCTTTGAATGGAAAAGGTTCTTCCCATCAATATACAAGCGCAACAGCTGGTCTTCCGATGAGGAGAAGAAATACCTTTGGATAAGTTTGAATCCGCTCGCCCTCACTGATATTGTAACAGGTTTCACGGAAACTCCTGTATGTGAGCGGTGAGGAAGATTCGATGAGACTTCCAGCGTGTAATCAAAAGTACTTGTATAATCCTTTGACAGATACAGGATGCCCCACATGAAAAAAGCCAAAAGGAGAGAGACAGCCATTGAAGCGGCATTGTCCCTCACCTTTTTTGCAATTTTTCCTATTGTCCTATCTGGTCTGAACATCAGACATGTCCTTTACAACAGCGCTCTTGTCAACTTTGAGCTTGACATCCGGAGCAACTTTTATAAGAAGTGTAGGTTTGTCTGCATCAACCTCATCAACTTCTCCATATATGCCGCCAATTGTAACTATTTTATCTCCTTTCTTGAGTTCATTCCTGAATTTTGCGAGTTCTTTCTGCTTTTTCTGTTGAGGGCGTATCATGAACAACCACATAACAACAAAAATAAGAATCATCATCAAAATGAAACTCCAGTTGGAACCTCCGGCCTGAGCCTGTAAAAATGTGTAAATCATATTATCGTATTTTTATTAATTGTTTTCTGAACCGATAAGGCCGCGTCCTGTCTTGTGAATCATGCCTTCTGAAACAAGCTTTTGGATTATTCTGTCAAGCAGACCGTTCACAAAAGACTTGCTGTTTGCCGTGCTGTAATATTTTGAAATGTCAACGTACTCGTTTATTGTAACTTTAACTGGGATGGTCTCGAATGCCACGGCTTCAGAGATTCCCATAACTATTAGTGCAATATCCGTTGAAACAAGTCTTTCAGGTTCCCAGTTGGCAATGTGCGATGAAATTATTTTGAGATAATCGTTGTATTTGGCCATGGAGTGCCTCAGAAGCGTGACAGCAAATTCCTTGTCATCTTCCTTGGCAAAAACCCTGAAAGCCGGGACCCTGCCACTATGTGCAATGTCACTCAAATTCTTTAATATGAGATTTACTGCATATATCATATCGTCCATCCACATAAGGCTCCTTTCTTCAAGAATATCTTCAAGATCCTGGTTGTCCTCGAATTCTGTTTCATAAATCGTACGTATCAGCTGCAAATCTTCTTCAAGACTGTTGCCCGTTGAATTCATGTAGTTGCTGAAATACTCGCTTGATGCTATGGTTGCGTACATTTTCCTGAGAAAAGTATCTTCATTTGTCCAAAGAAGGCCTTTTTTTGTTATCAACTTGCAGAAAGACTGGTCATTTTCAATTATTGAGATGAGCCTGTTGTTCACGAATTTCATATTAGGGTTGGCTTCCTCCTCAGTGGGATGGAATTTGCGCAATCCGTTGTCTATCTTGGTCTGAGCTATTTTTTTCAGTTCAACAGGTATCCGTAAAAGGAAGTTGCACAGGTCAATGGTGCGCTCGCAGGAATTGAGCAAATCAGCCTGTGCGGCATCTTCGTTGCGCATATCGGCAGCAATCTTACTGAAAAGAACTTTGAATACCTTTATTCTTATCAAACGTCTGTTCAACATAGAAACACACTTTATTCCAAATTTCAAGTGCAAAGATAACCAACATTGGCCAGAATATCAAGTCACCTCAATTCTGTTGAACTACGTCCAATTACCAGCCGAAGTGTTATATTCGCATTTAAAGGCAGATGGGAAGCAGCATAGTCG
>JAZRWT010000297.1:0-10332 GCA_045599845.1 Candidatus Egerieisoma sp.
GCCTTCCAAATTTTTGCCACGCCGTACCAGTCTTTATGCAGTCCACAGACATCAATTTATCAAGGGCGGGCAAAGTTAACTCCCATTGTGGATTATTACAAGCTAACTTCAACTATGCCTGCCAACAAAATTATTAATTCCAATACACTTCTAATCAACAATCCACACCATTACGTAATCGTCAAAAATCTCGTACTCCATGTCGAACTCCTCCTCTTCCCCGTCCTTGTCTATGAAGGTGGCCTCTATCTCACCTTCATCCTTTGGATTGAACTTGTCAATCTCCATCTGCTTGGAGAAATCCACGCCGCTCTGGCCCATTCTCTTGTACAGAGCCTCCTTTGCGCACCAGTAGATTGCCAGCTGAGTATTGCGGTTCTTCTTGGAAAGATCATCAATCTCATCCTCCGACAAAGCCATTTTCTCAACTGCGGAATAATCCCTGTCAAGAGAATCAATGTCAATGCCAACGTCCTCGGTAGGGTGCGTTATGATTGCAACGTATTTTCCGGAATGCGAAATGCTTATGTGAGTGAGATTGTTCTGAATGAACGGACTGCCGTTATCGTGATGTCCAAGATAAACCTTGTCATCGAAAACGGTGTTGAGCAATGCCCTCACGGCAAGTTTCTCCTTGCGGCGAACCTCGCTCTTGTACATGAACACCTCTTCAAGCTCGTCCTTTGGAATTGAAACAATTTCGAGCAGTTCCGCTTCGGTTTCACTCACCTGCCAAACGGCAATCTCGCCGCCCTTTTCAAGTTCTCTTCTAAAATAAAGTCCCATATATGTTTAAAATACCATTTTCTTTTTACCAACAATTCACTGATTCAGACTAATACATCACGTAAACCAAAATTCACCTTCCACAGTATGGACAAAACAAAGCCACGCACCGGAAATTCCGGCACGCAAAAATGCACATATTTACTTTGGGGAGGTTGAACTGATGAGTTTAGCGGTACGCTACTGGGAGGTTCCAAAGTGAATCAATTAATTGGTTAACAACGCAAAGATATAAATAATTTGTTTTTATTTCCAATTAATGATTCCTATTTTTTACAGATCAAAATAATTTGCTGGAAGAAATCGAATAGCTTATGAAGTTATTTATTACGCATCTTGCGTTACGCGTTTTGCGTAATAAGTATTTTATTGTACATTTGTCACAAAGAAGCATTATATGAAAACTGATCAAAACACATTGAATCCTTTCGTTCTGCAACCATACATATCCAAAGATTTGTTTTGTGACAGAAAAGTTGAACTTAACTGGATGCTGTCCCACATAAGCAATGGAGCGAACATTACGTTGATTTCAATGCGCAGGCTTGGAAAAACAGGATTGATATTCCGCTGTTTTGAAGAACTTGAGGCGTTGGGTTATAAAACGTTCTATGCCGATGTATATGCTACCTCAAGCTTGGATGATTTTGTAAAGACACTTGCAGAAGCCGTTTTTCGCAATGAGAAACAGACAACACTCAAATCCATTCTGGATTATCTTGAGTCACTGGACAGCAGAGTGGTGGTGGCCATTGACGAGTTTCAACAGATAAGGGAATATGAAAATGTGAGGATGGAAGCCCTGCTCAGAGGGTATATTCATAATCTCAAGAATGTCCGTTTCATATTCTGCGGGAGCCATAAGAAACTTATGACAGAAATATTTACTGCCGAAAGGAGTCCATTCTATCAAAGTACAGTAAACATTCCTCTACATAAGCTGAATATTGAAGTGTATTCGCAATTCATTAAAGATAAATTCAATGCAGGAGGTAAAGAGATTTCAGATGATGCAATTGATTTCATAATGGATTGGAGCAGATGCCATACATTTTATACACAGAGCCTTTGCCATTATATCTATATCATGTCAGGAGCAAACGTATCAATGGAAAATGTGTACAGGGCCATTGAAGCTATCTTTGATTCCGAAACGGACAGGTTCTATACTATCCGCAACATGCTGACCAAAGGACAGTGGAAGTATCTTACCGCTGTTGCAAAGGAGCAGGTTGTAAAGCAACCTACATCCAGTGTATTCCTTGAAAAATATAAACTGGGAGCCGCTTCGTCAGCTAAACGCTATCTTGACGCATTGGTAGAGAAAGAACTTATTTTGGAATCGACCAGCATGGAAGGAAACGAATACAGTGTTTACAATGTTTTCCTCTCCAGATGGCTGGAAAGGTATTGAATTCAGAAAAATATTAACTTCGTTATTTGTCCAAGAAAATGAATATCAGAATGTCAAATTCTACCATAATGAAGATTTTGCTGCCTGTATTGATGCTGCTTTCTTTCTGTAATGCTGCTGAAGGCAGGCACGAAAGATACCCGGAATTTGCTTTGAGCAATATACCCGATTCACTGCTCAGCAACGCGGATGCTGTCATACGCAAAGACAGCTGCGTCATTACATGCAATGGTATGAAAGGATACAGGACCTTCCATTTCAAAGCAATCACAATTCTCAACAAAAGAGCCGAGGAGCTGGGAATATATTTGAACTCTACAAACAAATACAATCAATTGGACATGTTCTCCTCAAAGGTTCTGGACAAGGATGGAAATGTACTGAAAAAATATTCGAAGAATGATTTGAATTCAACTCAGGCCTCCCAATCGTTCTTTGATGATATAACCACAATTTATCTTGAGCATGGAAATACAGAATTCCCATATACTGTAATGATTGAGGATGAAGAAAGCAAGACCAACGGATTTCTTGCATTCAACACATGGTATTTGAACAATTTATCCGGAGTTTCCATTGAAAAGGGATTCTTTGCAATAAAAACTCCTGCAGGTTTCAAATACAATTACAAAGTGGACAATGCTGAATGTCATGAATCTGTATTTGAAGAGAAAGGCTTTATCACAAGAACGTTCTCCTTCGCTTCCCTGAAAGCACCGATTGAAGAAAGCTATAAGCTTCCTTTTACAAAAAGAATCCCGATTATTTATGCCTCTCCTGTGGATTTCGAGTATTATAATGTCAAGGGTAATGCGTCCGATTGGGAGAATTATGGTAAATGGCAGTTTAATTTTCTGCAGGGAATAAACAGGATCCCCAATGAACTTTCAGAAAAGATTCACAGGCTTACGGACGGACTGCCTTCCAATTTGGAAAAGATACGCGCCATTTACAAATACATGGGAGAAACAACACGTTACGTGAGCATTCAGATTGGAAAGGGAGGATTCAAGCCAATGAGTGCAGAAGATGTTTATAAAAACGGTTATGGAGATTGCAAGGCCTTGTCCAATTATTTCATATCAATGCTGTCTGTAATAGGCGTGGAAGCTCATTATGTTGAAATAGGTACGGACTGCATTGATTTTCCCTGTTCATTTGCCACCCCTATGAGCACCAATCACGCAATAGTGAAGATTCCTTCACAAGAAACAACGGATTACAAGGAATTCTGGGTTGAATGCACAAATAAGGACAATCCGTTCGGCTATGTTCATTCAGATATAGCAGGGCATGATGCATTGGTATATTACAGCAATTCAGCCAAGGTGGAGAAACTTCCGAAAATCGCTGATTCCCTGAATATGAACGAATCCTTCATAACTATTGATTTCTCGGACAACGACTCCACCAGAATACAGGTTGCTGAAACCTATTCCGGAATAACGGCTGAAGGAATGAGCGAATATCTGAAAATGGCAAAGTCAGAAATTGACAAATCAATCAAATACATGGTGTCCCTTCCTCTGGCAAGAATCCATGATTTGAATATGACAATGAACGAAGACTGTCAAATTCCCATATTTCACATAAACTACAATATATCTGTTCCTTCTTACGGTTCAAAAAGCAAGAACAGGCGTTTCCTCCCTATTTCACCTTTCGGACTGGAGAGCAACAAAAGCATAAAACATCGTGAAACACCCATATTCATTGAAAACGGAAACCTCAGGGTTGAAAAGATATCCATAAAGATTCCGGATGGCTACGAATATGAGGGAGAAAGAACATTCACCAATGAACTTTCAAATGAATTCGGTTCAATTCAAACAACTGTATCGGCTGGAGAGAAGAGTATTGAAATATCAATGAAAAAACTGACAAGGAGCGGCTTGTTCAAACCTGAATCATATATTGACTTGAAAAAATTCCACGATGCCATTCGCAAACAAGGCAGAAAGAAAATAGTATTGAAACAAATTGAAAATTGATAGCATAAGTATGAAAGCGTTGTTCAAATCTTTTATTTTTACCATTATTCTCCTCATTGCGGCAACAACTGCCCCATGCAATGCACAGGATATCACTACCAATGAAAACTTCAAATTCGGTAAACCAACAGCATCTGAACTTGATATGACACAGGTTGAATCCAATCCTGATGCAGAGGCTGTGATTCTTTATGACAGAACCATGATATACTATGTTTACACCGATGCATCCGGCTTCCAGCAGGTCAGGGAAAACATAACAAGAATCAAGGTATTGAAGGATGAAGGAGTACGCTTTGCAGACGTGGAACTGTATCTGTACAATTCAAACAAACTGAAAACCACATACAATACGCCAACAGCATATTCTTTCAACAAGGATGAGAACGGCAAGCTTGTGAAATCTGAACTCAAGAAGAACGGAATTTTCAAGGAAAAGGTATCGGAGCATCTGGAAAGGCTGAAATTCACGATACCCAACGTAAAAGCCGGTTCTGTGATAGAATATAAAACCAAAGTCATGACAGATGACCTGTATTCCGTTCCTTCTCTGTCTTTCCAATCTTCAGTGCCAACATACTACGCATCGGCGGAAGTCTCCATTCCGGAATTCTTCAGATTCAGGAAGAATACCTGGGGATATTTCAATCTGAATGTCAAGCAGAGCACGGATATAGAACAGGTGGCATTGGGAGGAGGAAATTACTTCTCATACAATGTTGACAAGACCACGTTTGAAGCAAAGGGGATTCCTGCCCTGAAAGATGAAAAACTGCTATGGGACTGTGACTCCTACAGATCCCATGTTGATTTCACCTTGACCTCCGTTCAATTTCCGAATCAGACACCAAAATACTACAGCCATACCTGGAAGGATTTCTTTGAGTCTCTCAACAATGAATATGATTATGGCAGCAATCTGAAAATGAAAAATCCTCTTAAGGAACAACTGGCTCCACTCCTTGCTTCAGCAACAACAGAAGAGGAAAAAATAAGGGCGGCTCTGAAAGTTGTCACAGGCAGCATAAAATGGGACGGCAAATATTCAATCTATTCCAAGAATCCGCAGAGTGCACTGAAAAAAGGTGAAGGAAACAGCGCAGACATAAACTTTCTCCTTATTGCCACTCTCAAGGATGCCGGAATAAAATGTTCTCCGCTTATGCTTAACCCAAGGAACAGGCAGCGCCTCGTGGCTTCGCCATCGCTGGAAAACATAAATTACTTCATTGTGGAAGCTGTGCTTGACTCAGGCCGGAAAGTATATCTTGATGGTACGAACAAGCTCAATGACATAAACATTTTCAGCAAAATGTTCATGGTTGACAAGGCTGTTCCTTTCAATGACTATACAGGTCAGAATTTCGTTGACCTTACAAATCTTACAAGGAACACAAGAAAAATCAACAATCTCGCAAATATCAATCCTGAAAACGAAACCATAACGGTGAAACAGACAGGTACTTTCACTAATCTGAACGCATATTACAAGAACATTGAAATTGATGAGTTTTCATCCGAGGAGGATTATGTGAAGAACATATCTGAGAAGATGACAAGCGGAACATATGAAAACGTGTCTATTGAGAAAACAAATTCCAATGTGAAGATAAGCACCACGCTCACACTTCCGAACGAAAACGATGGAACAATGATGTATCTCAATCCGCTCGTCATTCCAATGGAAGTGCCTTGGACTCTGAATGAACAGAAGAGAATGTATCCTGTAGAGTTTCCTCAGACAGAAGAAATGAACATAGTGACCACACTTGTACTTCCGGAAGCCTGGGAAGTTGCAGATATGCCGCAAGCCATCAGAATTTCGGCATGCCAGAACATGGCGTACGCTTCATATGCTTGTGTGACAAAGGGAAACATTGTTCAAATCTCATATACTTATAAATTGAACAAAGTACTTTTCAACCGTGAGGATTACAATGATCTGGTTCAATTCTTCAACCAGATAAGCAACGTGCTTGAAAGCAAGATTGTATTGCAGAAACAGGAATAATGCCATTATGGTCTGAATCCATTGTGACAAAATGTCACATTTGGTGCTATCGCCACTGTTGGCACTGCTTTTGTTGATATCGGTTTCTGTGCTGCGGCAGGAGTTTCACCTGTCGGGCGGTTTTTTGAAATAACAAACAATAAATAAAAAATCAAAGAAATGATGACAATTAGACCATTGGCAGACAGAGTTCTGGTAGAGCCTAAAGAGGCTGAGACCAAGACAGCAAGCGGATTGTTCAATCCGGACAACGCAAAGGAGAAACCACAGGAAGGAGTTATTCTTGCAACAGGTAACGGAAAGAAGGATGAGCCTATGGAGCTCAAGGCCGGTGACAAGGTTCTTTACGGAAAATACTCAGGCACGGAGATTCATTACGAGGGCAAGACCTATCTGATGATGCGCCAGAGCGATGTAATGGCAGTAATAGCATAACATATAACAAGTTAGAACATTGTGGTGGTGGCATTGAATAATAAGATGAACCATTGCAGTAAAATATAAGAAATCATGGCAAAAGAGATAAAATTCAACATGGATGCACGCGCCCTTATGAAGGAAGGCGCAGATGCATTGGCTAACGCAGTAAAGGTTACACTCGGCCCTAAGGGCAGAAACGTTGTAATTGACAAGAAGTTCGGTGCTCCCCAGATTACTAAGGACGGTGTTACTGTTGCAAAGGAGATAGAACTTGACGACAGGTTCCAGAACATGGGCGCACAGTTGGTAAAGGAAGTTGCTTCAAAGACCAACGATCAGGCAGGTGACGGTACAACAACGGCAACCGTTCTTGCACAAGCCATAATCAACGTAGGTATAAAGAACGTTACAGCAGGTGCAAATCCTATGGATTTGAAACGCGGTATTGACAAGGCGGTTGAAACCGTTGTTGAAAACCTTAAGGAGCAGAGCCAGGAAGTTGGAACAGACTACTCCAAGATTGAGCAGGTTGGTACAATCTCAGCAAACAATGATGCTTTCATTGGCAAACTCATAGCAGACGCAATGAGCAAAGTAAAGAAAGAGGGCGTTATCACAGTTGAAGAGGCAAAAGGTACCAACACAGAGGTCAAGGTTGTTGAAGGAATGCAGTTTGACAGAGGTTACATTTCTCCATATTTCATGACAAATCCGGACAAGATGGAAGCTGTGCTCGACACTCCTTACATTCTTGTAACTGACAAGAAGATTTCCGCAATGAAGGACCTTCTTCCTGTTCTCGAGCCAATAGCAAGGGAAGGAAAGAGCCTGCTCATCATTGCTGAGGACGTTGAAGGTGAGGCTCTCACCACATTGGTGGTAAACCGTTTGAGAGGCACTCTCAAGATAGCTGCAGTAAAGGCTCCTGGTTATGGTGACCGCAGAAAGGAAATGCTTCAGGACATTGCAACACTTACAGGTGCAACCGTTGTAAGCGAGGAAAGAGGTTTCACTCTTGAGAACGCAAACATAGCAATGCTCGGTACTGCAGAGAAGGTTACAGTTGACAAGGACAACACTACAATTGTAAATGGTGCTGGTGACAAGGAGGCCATTGCAGACCGCGCTGCTCAGATCAAGAAGCAGATTTCAACCACAACATCAGACTATGACAAGGAGAAACTTCAGGAGCGTCTTGCAAAACTGGCAGGCGGCGTAGCAGTTCTCTATGTTGGTGCAGCATCCGAAGTTGAAATGAAGGAGAAGAAAGACAGAGTTGACGATGCTCTGAGTGCAACACGTGCAGCAGTTGAAGAAGGTATAGTTCCTGGCGGTGGAGTAGCATACGTAAGAGCCATTGCTTCTTTGAAGAACCTCGTAGCTGAAAACGATGACGAGCAGACTGGTATCAACATAATCGCCCGTGCAATAGAGGAGCCTTTGAGAATGATTGCAGAGAATGCTGGCGTAGAGGGCAGTGTTGTCATTCAAAAAGTTAAGGAAGGAAATGGAGATTTCGGTTACAACGCACGCACAAACAGATATGAAAACATGTTCGCTGCAGGTGTTATAGACCCAACCAAGGTTACAAGAGTTGCTCTCCAGAATGCAGCTTCAGTAGCAGGCATGTTCCTCACAACTGAATGCGTGATTGCAGACAAGAAGGAAGAGAACCCTGCTCCTGCAATGCCAATGGGCGGTGCCGGAATGGGCGGCATGATGTAGTCCATTGATTGATGCCCCCTTGTAAAAGAGGCAATTAAACAATAAGTGTACAAGGTCCTCATTTCAAGCGAAGACCTTGTACTCTTTTTTGTATGTTGCTATATATCAATCATCTGTAAATATTCACCGCGTAAGGGCCTGGCATTTTTTGAGGCCTTGCACATTCCCCTCTTCGCTATTTCCTCATTTTTTCCATCAGTCAATCTAGCCATAGCGGCTTTGTTTCAGGAATCTTGCCATAGCTGCTTTGCTTCAGAAATCTCGCCAAAGCTGCTTTCATTGGAACGCATGACAATGCTTTTCGAGGCTGTTGCATGAAAGCAGACTGGCCAAAATGAGGGGTCTGCTTTCATTCAACGCGTTTATACTCCATTTTGGAAAGCCTTTCTGCAAGCAGCTTTGGCAAAACTGTGTCGCGAGTATTCCAGCGTGAAAAAGTGTTTCAAAGTTTTTGCGTAACTTTGCATACGTGATGAATGTCATTGGTGACAAAATAAACAGTTGTAAAAAAGGAAGCAAAGCCTGAATAGGGTAAAACACCAAGTAAGTGCGGAGGGAAAAGTTTCGCAAGCCTCCCGTAAGCTCTTGAAAAGGAATAAATTAAATACTTGCGAAATTTGAGTAATACAGTGTGTCACATGGAAAGCACAGGAAAAACAGATAACGGAGAAAACAAGCGTACCGATATTGCACAGATTGGACGGAGGGAACTTATAGGAAGATTGTTTGAGGGTACAGGTTATGAGAATTGCAGACAGCTTGAAATCAAGCCGGCGGATATTGCACAACTTGAAGGAAACGGCAAAAACAGCTGCAAATCTTCCAATACCAAAGGAAATTCAAGCGCGGAAAATTGTTCCATAGCAAATGCAAGTGTCATGAACGTTAGCGCATCTTTCCTTGAAGGCGTTGATTTTGATCTTGTATATACTCCTCTCAAACATCTGGGGTATAAAGTGGTGCTCGGAGCAATTGGACATCTGTACGCAGCAATGCACCAGCCTCAAGGCATAATGGTGAAACTTGCAATCTCTCAGCGTTTCTGTGCGGAAGACATAGTGCTTTTCTTCTCGGGCATGGTTGCGGCAGCCAAGGAACACTCAATCAAGCAGATTGGATTCGACCTTCTACCTTCCTGCACTGGAATGAACATAAACATCAGTGCCCTGGGTGTCTGCAATATAGAAACAACTGCACCTGACAAGAACTCCCTGCTTTGCCTCACAGGCAATCTTGGCGCGGCTTTCATGGGTCTGCATGTGTTGGAAAGGGAAATGGTGGCGTTCAACATAATTCCTGCAGAAAAGATAAAGGATTATGTCCAGCCAGATTTGAGCAAATACAAATATGTGCTCAGCCAGTATCTGCAACCTGAAATAAACCCCAAGACTCTTGACCAGTTCAAGGAAGCAGGAATAATTCCTTGCAGCGGAAGGTTCATAACAAAAGGCCTTGCCGAATCGGTGCTCAGCCTTTGCCAGCAATGGAATCTTGGAGCAAGAATATATCTGAACAAACTTCCTATTGCCGCACAGACTTTTGAAATGGCAGAGGAAATAAACATGGAAGCCACAACCGCGGCACTCAATGGAGGTGATGATTACAAATTCCTTTTTGTGATTCCTCTTTCCGAGCACAAGCGTTTCCACCGCGAATTCCCCAACGTTGACATCATAGGCCACTTCACAGAAGCTGAAGCAGGTGCGGCCATTGTTACTCCCGAAGGCAATATTCTTGAAATCAAGAGCTTGTAACATAATTCCACCAAAAAGCTTACGTTTCCCAAGACTCTGCACATAATGTGAAAACGTCAAACAACGATTAATAACCTGATATTTACCAAGCATGAAACATCCATGACTTTTACAAGTCGTCCACGAGAATGAAAATGGGATTATCCTTAACTTTGGCATCGAACCAAAGATTAAGGATACAAGATGAAAGAAGTCAACTTCACCCAAGTAGTTCGCCGGGGCTGTGGAATA
>JAZRWT010000298.1:0-1831 GCA_045599845.1 Candidatus Egerieisoma sp.
GCTTCAAGCAGTATGGGCATCAGTTGGGCCACTGACAGTACTTTGAACAATACCGTTGTCATATACGCAAGGGAATCAGACAGGAACTGGGACAAGGCCGTTATGGTTGAACCGGAGCAGAAATACTTCTGCACAGCGTTCGACGGAGTGCTCAGCGAAACTCCAAATGGGGTTGTCTGCAGGGAAAAGGCACGTTTCAACAAATGCGGTGCAATGCTCAAGGGCCTTGCAAAGAACACCGGTTACAAATATGTGATTGCTGAAGTCATTGACAGAACCATCGCAGTAAAGGAAATAATCAATGGTGAAGTGGAGAAAAGTTCCGTCCATCATTTCAAGACCGCCGGGGCAAAGGAATGGTCCTGCTGCATAATATCGGACTTTCACAGTTACACTCCGCTGCCCGGAAGGCTTGAATCCGCAATGGGAATGATTGAGACGGTGGCAGGATATGACAAGGGCATAGATTTCGTGTTCTCTCCCGGTGATGTTGTTGCCTGGGGCGGCAGTTATTCTTTCTGGAAACGACTCTTCGAAGAACCCATGTTCGAGAAATATATGTGGGCCCGCGTGAACGGCAACCATGACAATTGGACAAAGGAAGGCTGCCAGATACGGGAATATGACATTCCTTCGGACTTCTGGCTTGGCACTTCTTATTTCCCGCGCAACGGTTATGACATTCCACCGGTCGATGGTTCCGAAAAGCAATCCGACAGCCAGAAAGGGCTTTGCTACCATTTCCGTTACGGAAACACAATGTTCGTGATGCTCAATACAGAGGACATGTTCCGCCGCAATGAGCTGCAGGCCGCACAGGACTGGACACGCAAAGTCATAACGGAAGCAAGAGCCTCACGGAACGCACCGGACTTTGTTGTGGTGTGCATGCACTACGAATGGTTCATAGGCACGAACGGACGCACATCAATGTACAAGCACTGGCACGAACTCTTTGATGAGCTGGGCGTTGACCTTGCAATAGCAGGAAACAACCATGTATATCTGCGTACGGAACCTATTTTCAACGGTGCTGTAAATACGGTTGGCGGAAAGGCCAGGACGGCCAATGGACTTGGTACCGTATATATGCAGACCTCATCTTCCGACAACGGCCGCGGAAGGGCTTTGTCCGAAACGGAATACCTCAACAGAGACCTTATTCAAAGCAGATGGAGCGAGGGGCCTCATACGGTAAGCGCCATCCACATGAAAGTGGGGAGCAAATCAATAGAACTGAAACTGCTCAACCGCAACGGTTTTGTGATTGATTCCACTGCAATTGTTAAAAGATAGAGTTATGGCTGCACTTCTGGTATTCCTTGTTTCCGCACTTGTAATCTCGTTCATCTGCTCTCTGCTCGAAGCCACGCTCATGAGCACGCCAATGTCATACATAACCCTTATGGAAGGCAACGGAAGCAAGGCCGCAATCCTTTTCAAATCATATAAGAAAGACTCCTCCAGAGCACTTGCGTCAATTCTTTCATTAAACACCATAGCCAATACAATAGGAGCCGCAGGCGTAGGACAGCAGACATCCATAGTGTTCGGCTCGCAGTGGTTCGGGCTTGTAAGCGCAATAACCACCCTGCTCATACTCATCTTTTCAGAAATAGTCCCAAAGACAATAGGCACAAGTTATTGGAAAAAGCTAATGGCGTTCACGGCATATACCATACGAGTGCTCATCATTATCCTGTTCCCTATTGTAACGGCAATAGAATATCTTCAGAAGCTCATTTCCAGCAAAAGTTCAGACACTTCAATTTCAAGGGAGGAAGTAGGCGCAATGGCTGATGTGGCCGAAGAATCCGGCGAACTTGAATTC
>JAZRWT010000299.1:0-2118 GCA_045599845.1 Candidatus Egerieisoma sp.
ATCAAGCACCAATATCAGTCCCCCGTTGGAACTTGCGTATTCAACTGCCTGTTCCAAAGAAGAATATTCAATTGATGGCAGTTGTGCAATCACGCCCTGATGACGCGCTTTGGTTATCCTGTCGAGCCTTTGTACAGGAACAAACTGGAATGCTATGCCTTTGCTCTGCATCATGGTAAGAAGTTGTCTGAAACTCTCTCCTTCAAGTCCGCTCTTGAGGTATACCTTGTCAATGTTCTTTCCGGCATTGATTGCTTCCATTACGGGATGCATTCCGTATATGTAATTCACTTTTTCCTGATTTTCCATATAGTTTGTCAATTTTTATTTATACCAATGAACCCCATTCATCCATTTTCCTGTCAAGTCTGTTCTTGATTTCCTCATACTGGACAGACAGTTTCATAAGATTGTCCGGCTTAGCGTCACCTTCAAGTTCTTTCTCGATTGCCGCCAGCTGTTCTTCCATTGCGGCAATCTCCTCTTCAAGTTTCGCTATTTTCTGCTTTTTCCTGCTTTCTATCCTTGCCAGTTCCTTCTGCTCAGCGTAAGATAGTTTAGGCGTTTTTGGAGCGTTGTCCGTTTGCTGGACCTTCTGTTGTGCGTCCTTGTCGTTCTTGCTGTTTACGGGAACATCAGCGGCATTCAGTTTCTGTGAACTTCTTTCAAGTTCATGCATGTTGTCCAGCCTTTTGCGGGCCAGGAAATCATTCACACCTCCAAGATGTTCCTTGATTTTTCCATCCTTGAACTCGTAAATCTTGTTCACCAGACCATCCAGGAAGTCCCTGTCATGCGATACTATCACCAGTGTACCATCATAAGCCATGAGGGCCTGTTTGATAATATCCTTGCTCAGGAGATCCATGTGGTTGGTAGGTTCATCGAGTGCCAGTAGATTATGAGGTCTCAACATGAGTTTTGCCATGGCGAGCCTTGCTTTCTCTCCGCCGCTGAGTACTGCCACTTTCTTGTCAATGTCTTCTCCTTTGAAGAGGAAGGCCGCAAGAATATCCCTTAGTTTTGTCCTTATGTCTCCTACAGCTATCTGGTCAAGCCTATCAAAGACCGTTATGTTCTTGTCAAGTATATCGTCCTGATTCTGTGCGTAGTATCCTAAATCAACATTGAAACCTACAGTGGCTTCACCTTCGAACGGAAACAGTTCCTTGCAAAGGACCCTCATCATGGTTGTCTTGCCTTCTCCGTTCCTTCCAA
The DNA here is from genome assembly GCA_045599845.1 of Candidatus Egerieisoma sp. Taxonomy (GTDB): domain Bacteria; phylum Bacteroidota; class Bacteroidia; order Bacteroidales; family UBA932; genus Egerieousia. Next base: position 1,219 of record JAZRWT010000299.1, read on the forward strand.
CGAATGCCACCTTCTCCCCTCTTTCTATTATCATGTTGGAGTCCCTGAGTATCACCTTGTTGGGATATCCAATAACTGCGTCAGTAACCTTGAACACAACTTGTCCGCTTCTTGGTGCAGGTGGAAATTTTATTGCTAGTTTTGAAAGGTCTTCCTGGTCTATTTCTATACGCTCTATCTTTTCCAGCTGCTTTATCCTGCTCTGAACCTGATTGCTCTTTGTTGGCTTGTACCTGAATCTTTCAATGAACTCCTCGGTCTTGTCAATCATCCTCTGCTGATTCTCGAACGCAGCCTTCTGCTGGCTCATTCTTTCGGCACGGAGGATTTTATATCTGGAGTATGGTACCTTGTAATCGTATATCTTTCCGCACATGATTTCAACCGTGCGGTTGGTTACGTTGTCAAGGAACTTGCGGTCATGGGAAATGAGCACTATACTGCCCTTGAAATCCTTCAGATATGATTCGAACCACTCTATTGATTCAATGTCGAGATGGTTGGTGGGCTCATCCAGAAGAAGTACAGAGGGTTTTCTGAGCAGTATCTTGGCAAGCTCTATACGCATGTTCCATCCTTGTGAAAACTCTCTGGTAGGTCTTTGGAACTCATCTTTCTTGAAACCGAGTCCGCACAATATCCTTTCCACCTGCGATTCAACAGGTTCACTTTCTTCCAATGCAACAAGTTCATTCAGTTCGTTGAGTCTGACAATCAGTTTGTTGTATTCACTGCTCTGATAGTCGGTCCTTGTTGCCAACTGCTCACCAATCTCCACTATCTGCCTGTGTACTTCCTTCAACTCAGAGAAAGCGGTCAGAGTCTCCTCATATACACTCTTGTCCTTGGCATGCTCCATTATCTGAGGAAGATAGCCCAGTTTACACCCCGATGGTATAG
>JAZRWT010000300.1:0-3894 GCA_045599845.1 Candidatus Egerieisoma sp.
CAGCTTGAAAGTCTCAGGGCGGAGAAATCAAAGTTGGATGAACAATGGGCCGGAGAGAAGAAACTTCTTGATAGCGTTCAGAAATCAAGGCAGGAGATAGATGCTCTGAAAATTCAGGCTGATGCCGCAGAGCGTGCCGGAGATTACGGCAAGGTTGCCGAAATAAGGTACGGAAAAATAGCAAAATTGCAGCAATCAATTGACGAAGTCACAGCGCAGATTACAAAGAATCCTAATCCGCTCATCAATGAGGAAGTTGATCCTGAAGATATTGCAGAGGTGGTTGCAAAATGGACAGGAATTCCTGTGAAGCGCATGCTGAGCAGCGAGCGCGAGAAACTCCTGCATCTTGAAGAAGAACTTCACAAGAGGGTGGTAGGCCAGGATGAAGCCATAGCTGCAGTCAGTGATGCAGTAAGGCGTTCAAGGGCAGGCCTGCAAAACGAAAAGCGGCCTCTTGGTTCCTTCCTTTTCCTTGGAACAACAGGTGTTGGCAAGACTGAACTTGCAAAGGCACTTGCGGAATTCCTGTTCAACGATGAGAATATGATCACTAGAATAGATATGAGTGAATATCAGGAAAGCTTTGCCGCTACAAGACTTGTTGGAGCGCCTCCGGGATATGTAGGTTACGATGAAGGAGGCCAGCTTACCGAGGCTGTAAGGCGCAAACCATATTCAGTGGTTCTGTTCGATGAAATTGAAAAGGCACATCCCGATGTATTCAACGTGCTTCTGCAGGTACTTGATGATGGCCGTCTTACCGACGGCAAGGGCCGTACCGTGAACTTCAAGAACACCATCCTCATCATGACCAGCAATATTGGCAGCGACATAATCGCCCGCGAGGAAAGCGGATGGCAGGACAAGGTGAATGAGCTTCTCAAAAGGAGTATGAGACCTGAGTTCCTCAACAGAATAGATGAAACCATAATATTCAGCAAGCTCGGCAGCGAGGATATAAGGAGAATTCTTGAACTCCAGCTCAACGGTATCAAGGAGATGCTTCAGGAGAAGAATATTGTATTACACCTCGATGGCAAGGCAATGGAATATCTTTCTTCAAAAGGCTTCAACCCTGACTTCGGTGCAAGACCAATCAAACGCCTCCTTCAGAAGGAACTTGTTAACCACCTGGCCTCCATGCTTATCTCTGACCAATTGACCAGCGGCAGCACAGTAAATGTTTCTTCCACTGGCGATGGACTTACATTCGCCTGATTTTTCAATTTGACTTGAGCGAATTTACATAACGGATATATTCGTTTGCAACCTTTTCCCAGGTATACCTGTTTACAACAAGCCTGTAGTTTTCTTCTGTTGCAGTGAATAACGATTGGCGGTTACTTACAGAAGAACATATTGCATCTGAAAGGTCCTCCACGTTTTCCGGCCTGACCCAAAGGGCATTGTCAACTGAAAGCACTTCCCTGTTGGCTTCTATGTCAGATGCGATTACAGGTAGTTTATGAGCCATTGCCTCTAAAAGAGCAATGGAAAGGCCCTCGATTGTTGACGGCAAACAGAAACAGAAGGCATTGCGTAGCAGGGTTTCCTTATCTTCGCTGTATACCGCTCCAGTAAAGATTATGGAATCGTTTCCCCGAGCCAATTCGTTCAGATATTCAACATATTGCGGCTGGGAATCGTTATTGCCTGCAATGACAAGCTTGTATCCACATGGAGCGCATCGTTTGAACGCGTTGATCAGGAAATCAGGGTTCTTGTCCTGAACCAGCCTTCCTACAAAGAGGAAGTACTTCCCCTTTTCCAGGGAGTACCTGTTCAGGATACCTGTGTCCTCCTTGATGTCAGGAATATTTATTGCAGTAGGAATGCACTTGGATTCCACGTTGTAGGTTTCTTTGAAATACCTCACCTGAGCCTCACTGCACATAATGAGATGCCGGTTGATCTTTGCAGTGAGCTTTTCCATCAACCTTAGTATTTTTCGTGCAAGCGGAGAATACTTGCTGCGCTGCCATTCAAGGCCGTGTCCTTCCATCAAAGATGGAATTCCGGCAAGAGCAGGTATCCAACACCAGATAGAAGGAGGCCAGGCATTATAATGTATCAAGTCTATGTTTTTTCCCGAAAAGACACATTCAAGCGTAGCCTTGAGTCCTACTATTGGTTTGCACAGGAGATTGCTCTTCGGACCCTTCGTATATCTAACTTCGAAGCCGTTTACAAATTCGGTGCGGCTACAGTCTGATTCGCAATATACAATGGGCTGATGTCCAAGCCTGACAAGTTGAGTGGCAAGGTTATACATATAGTTTTCTATTCCTCCCAGCTTATGGATATCGCGTCCCCCTATGAATACGATTTTCATCTTTCACAATTTTGGCAGGGATTTCCTGCACCTTCCCTCAATCCTTGCAGATCATTATTACCCACGTGATAGAAAGGTACACAATGAGTATCCACAGTTCCTCCGGATATAACTTTGATTTTATTTTTAAGGACCCATGGGGCCACTTTTGTAATATATTTCCTCATGACAGGGCTGGCAGAACCAATCATCCAGCAGCTTTTGGAGCAATGAGCAACCTTGTCACGCACCTGCTTTGCCTTATCGCCGTACCAAATCTCGTCCCAGGACTGTTCTTTGAGATTCCCCATTGTGTCGAACCAGAATTTCTCCTCCATCCCGTTACAAGGCAGTACATTGCCGAACGGATCCACGAAGAAGTTCTCGTTACCTGCCTCGCAGGGCAGCATACGTCGTCCGTTGTTTATATAGTTTATCAAGCCTAGGTTAAAGAATGCACGGAACCATGATTTAGGATGATTCTCTTTCATAAGTCTCTGGATAAGCTCATCAAAGTCTGAACAGACTTCATCCTTATTGGTTACTACGTTGTCCGACTTATGAAAATAGAATGAATTGTGAAAACTTGCCGTAGCGAATTGCATTTTCAGGTTCTTGTTCAATTCGTAAAGGTCCAGCATATCCTTGGAATTATTGTTAGAAACAGTAATACCGAACCCTATATCCTTAACACCCATTCTACGAAGTTCCAGAAGGGTTTTCAACCCCTTGTCAAATCCTCCCTTACGGCCGCGGAGGTCATCGTTCTTACAGCTCAATCCTTCAATTGATATTCTATATCCAACTTTGGGATGTTTCTTAGCTATCTCTATAATCCTTTCAGGGAAGAAACCCGATGTGGAAAAGACTATTCTATCCGCCTTTTTCTCGAGTATTCTTACGATTTCCTCAATATCTTCCCTGACGAAAGGCTCACCACCTGTTATGTTGCAGGCATTCATATGTGGAAGTTTCTCCAGAATTTCCGGCTTGAATTCTTCACTTGGCTTAGAAGGATTGTCCCAGATGTTGCACATTTTGCAATGCATCGGGCAACGATATGTCACAATTATTGAACCGTCCATAATTAAATATTTCTAATTTTTACCAACCTTGCAGGATTCCCTGCCCATATTTGATTGTCAGGAATATCTTTGGTCACAACAGATCCCGCTCCTACAATAACATTCCTGCCAATCCTTACAGGTTTTGCAATAATGGTATTTGCTCCTATAAAAGAATTATCTCCTATAGACAGGGCACCATACTTCCAATATATTGAGTCTGACTCAGTATCAAGATAATGGGTGAGTAGAACACAGCCATATGCAATTTGCACATTGTTCCCAAGGGAGATATTTGACGGCATAACTGTATCCATTACAACATTCCGTCCGATAAACTGGTGCCTGCCATTCAGTTTTACCCCCCCCCTAAGCGAATATATTTTTGTACGCCATTGCCCTTTCATTGGCAAATTGGCGATTGTAAAAATAAAACAAGTAAACAGGTGTTTAATTTTCATTGACCACAGTATTATAAAAATGAATTAGTTTGTCTAAATACATATTTTCAGAGAA
>JAZRWT010000301.1:0-4661 GCA_045599845.1 Candidatus Egerieisoma sp.
GCGGCTTTTATGTTTATAAATTTCGGTAATGGACATCAGCGCAACGAAAAGCCATGGAAGGATTTTTCAATGCACCCGGTATCATCTATTTCAATTTTTGCCGTAGTGCAGAGCGATGCTACCATCAAGGCCATGGCAATCCTGTGGTCGTGATGTGAACTGTATCTGCCACCTTTTGGAAGCCTGTGGTTGAGACTCCTGGAACTAAGACTCTCTCCATGGATTATCAATGTATTTTCTTCCAAGGAAACTACAACTCCCATTTGCCTTAACATTTCAACAATGGCGCTGGCTCTGTCACTTTCTTTCCCAACAAGGCGACAGGTTCCCTCAATCCGGCTCTCTCCGTTGCAGAAGGCGGCCAGAATAGACACGATAGGGAAGAGGTCAGGAGCATTTTCCAGTGAAACTTTGAACGCCCTCAACGGAGACTTTGACACAGAAACAATATCTAAGCTTGGCAAAGAAATATTACTTTCGCTGATTTGTTTGAAATGGGAAATTGGCACACATGAAGCCTTTTCAGCTTTGAAAGATTTGTTTGGCTGATTCCAAGTTATGTCCGCTCCAGCTCGGCCAAGAATGTCAAGGATTACGGAATCTCCCTGCCAAGTGTCATGTTTCAGCCCGTGAACTTCCGCCCTGCCCAAAATGGCTCCTGCCACGAGAAGGTTTGCCGCCCCGCTCCAATCACCCTCAAGAACATAGTCCGCAGCCTTGTAGACTTGTCCTCCCTTGATTCTGATTCGTAGAACACTGTCAGTGTTCATTGTTTCAGCTGAGTTTATCTTAACTGTTTCCTTGCCACATTCAAAAGCACTTGAAAAATTGTTATTACAAGTGGCATTGTACTCTGGCAGTATGCTTATCTGTATGCCGAATTCGGCAAGGACCTGTGCTGTCATTCGCAGGTATGGAACACTCTTCGGGTTCTCAACGATTATTTCATAATCCTGTTTGCTCAATGGCAGCGCCATCATAAGCCCTGAAATTATTTGCGAGCCGTTTGATCCATTGATTGCTATTCTCAGCGGGTTTTGATATGGATGTGCAGGTACGTTACCTGATTCGTGACTGCAATTATAATTTAAAGCAGGGATTCGTGAACAATCACCGTCCCCTGAATTTGACATAGCAAAAGAATCCGATGTTCTATAAACATTCACGCTGAACGGAATGCTGATATCCTGCTTCCCCTTCTCCACGAGAACTTGAATACCCAATTCTGCCATCGTTTCCTTGAGACCTTTGAGCGGACGGCCAATCAGCGTCTTTTCCCCTGTGAAGCGGCAGCTGCAATCGTTGAGAAGAGAAATAACAGGAACCATCAGCCTGGTGAGCAATCCTGATTCCCCTGAGTGAAGTTCATTCAAATGCAATCTTGTTCCGCTTGAGGATCCAATTCCTTTGATTGCAAGTGTGCAAACTTCGTTTGATCCTTGGAGGTGGTCAGACTCTGGACCTCCATCTTTTGTGGAAACTTCATTTTTAACCTGAAGTTCATTAATATTTGAGCCGTAAGGTATGGGTGTATATTTTTTAGAGATTGTTGCACCGAGAGCCCTTGCCACTTCAATTGCCGCCTCCGAGTCTTCGCATGGTGTATAGTTATGGATGTGGGAAGTACCTTCTGCGAGCGACGATGCAATTATCGCCCGCTGTGCGTAGCTCTTTGATGCGGGCACGGAATCATATGCTTTGTTGAGGTACAGTTCCTTTCTGCTGCCGCTCTTCTGCTGGACGATATTCTCCAGGGAGAACATTGAGACAATGGCCTTCTCTCCCTCGCTCAATGATTCACTGCATTCATGGTCTGAAGAGGTATATTCCCTGCTGTATATCATACCGTTCAATTCCTTAATGCTCAATTGTCCGGGAGCGGTGCACTCATCGGCGTTAAGCGATGCATAGGTGAATGGCGCTCCGTTCATCAGGCAGTCAACCCTGCTCACGCGTCCAACTTCGCCCATTGTAAACGCAACCAACTCAAAATATTTGCTGTTCGCCTCATGATTTTTGTGTGAAGATTTGAACCAATCATACAATTTGTCTATTGTGCAGGTATCCTTGAACGATCTGGCTGTGGTGGCTATCTTGGCAATGTCCGCACCGGCCTCAAAGCACTCCTTAACTTTCTTCTTTAGTGTGGCAAGCCCCGGCGTGCGTTCGAAATTATGATATGAACGTATGATTCTTGTTCCATGTTTCCTGCACAATTCAGTAAACTTTATTTCAAGTTCCCGGGCGTTATAAACTCTGCATTTTTCATTGCCTCCACGAGCCTCATTCATCCTCTTACAAGCAGCCATTGAATGGCCTTCAGGCGTTTCAATACCAAGCTCAAGGTCAGCAAACATTGCACCGGCTTCAACTGCCGCATTCAGCCTTTCCAACGCAGAACAAAACCAAACTTTCGCGCAACTTGAACAAGCATCGTTTTTCAAATATTTTTCTGCATTTTCATTTGAAAAATTCTTTGAATTGCCGCTGAATGAAGTGAATCTGCAAGTGGCAATCAGAGGCTTTTGGGAACTCCCAAAAAGTTCGTGTATTTCTTCTACAGCGATGGGGCACAAATCAAGTCTTATCTCCGCCATTTCTATTGACAGATCAGACAGAATTCTCTTTATCTGCTTTAAGGACTTGTTCTGTATTGATGTGCAAATCATTCAACAATCACTTTTCCAATGTCCTGAATCAGGACCAGATGAATTTTGCCGTTTTCGGATTTCTTGTCCTGCTCAATAGCCTGTGTGAGCTGTTCTTCCGGGCATGGAAGGTCAACGGGAAGTCCGCATGCAATAAAATCTCTGCGGATTCTCTCTGCAAGTCCTGCAGGGGCAATTCCTCTTTCTTCCGAAATCCGCGCAATTTTCACAATGCCAATGGCAACGACCTCTCCATGTGTCAATTTGCGATTCATTATTTGTCTGGCTTGCTGATGACAGATTTCAGTTTCAATAGATTCGGTTTCATCCTGAACTTGTTCCGGCATTTGATGCTTCGTCCTATGTTGGCAGGTCTTTTTTTGCTGCCACCACTCAATGGCGTGTCCGTATGTATGTCCGAGATTGAGCACGCGTCTCAAGCCTTTTTCATCTGCATCCTGTTCAACTATTCCGGCCTTTATGCGAGCTGCCTTTTCAATGAGTCCCTCTAATTGCACACGGAAATTCCCCAAAAACTTATTTTCAACGGAAGTTTTTACCTTTTCTTCATATTCAAAGGCTTCTTGAGTATCTGTTGACTTTCTTCTGCATGATAAATTATCAATAGCTTTATTTTCTCTTATTTCATTCACGGAAGAATCAATACAACATTTCTCCAATCGTCCGTTTCCTGTGGCAAACATTCTTGAAAATAAGTTTACAGCCTTATAATAATCATCGGCTGAGCCGATTATGAAAGTCTTGAGCATTTCGGCAATTCCGCAGCGGAACTCGGAAACAGGTAAACTATCGAGAGTGGAAGAAGAAAGGAAAGTGAATTCCGGCTGTTTTATGATGCCAAGCATGTTCTTGAAAGAATCAAGATTGCATCCGGTCTTTCCTCCAATTCCGGCATCAACCTGTGCAAGGAGGGTGGTTGGTACGTTGGCGTAACGGATTCCGCGCTTGTAAATGCAGGCTGCAAAACCGGCAAGGTCGGTGGTGATTCCACCGCCAACTGCAAGAAGGAGAGATTTCCTGTCGGCGTGGTGCGCAAGGAGGAAATGACATATCTCAATAACGCTTTCAATGGTTTTGTTCTCCTCTGATGCCTCAATGGCCATTGATGGATAGTCCTGCTGAAAATTTGCATTCTCTCCGGCGCATTCCGTCTCAGTCAGGGTGTTGCCAATCTTATTGGCTGTTCGTTCTGAATGGAAAATCTTGCGAGCAAGAGCCTCAACATTGCGGTCATACACCACGAATACGGAAGGGTATGGCTGCAAGAGCCGCTCAAGTTCAGAGAAATCCTTATGCGTTATAATGTTGATATGCATGTGTTTATTTCTTTACCTATTGAAAAATATCAACCTGCTTTGAAACGGCTTTCAGTAGTTCGTTGCTTGTTAAATTACTGAAGTTGATCTGCAATTTCCAGCAGCAGCCTTTCGGTCTTTTCCCAGCCGAGGCATGGATCAGTAATGGATTTGCCGTAAATGCAGCCATCGGCAGGCTGCGCTCCGTCTTCAAGGTAGGATTCAATCATCAGCCCTTTCACAAGTTTGGCAATGCAGGAGTTGCGTTTCATGCTTTGCAGTACATCCTTTGCAATCCGTATTTGCTCAAGATATTGTTTCCCGGAATTAGCATGGTTGCAATCTACAATTACGGCCGGGTTCTTAAGAAGCGTTTGCAGTGGGTGTCTGGAAGTTGAGTAAGCATTGAAACTGCTATCAGAGCAAAGGTTCATAAAAGAATCCGCCTGTCCGTTGCAGTTACGTAACGAACAATCATTCAAAGAAGTTTCGGCAGAAGATTCGTACAATTCGCAAAGTTTCAGCAAATCCTCATATCCGTAATTCGGATGCATGCATCCGTTCACGTCAGAGTAGCCTCGAAGAATGGCGTGAGCAAGCGGATTGCCGCTGGTTTCAACCTCCCAGTTCCTGTAAATGAATGAGTTGCTGGTCTGTGCGGCCTTTATTGAATTGATGAGTGCAACCAAATCTCCTC
>JAZRWT010000302.1:0-6610 GCA_045599845.1 Candidatus Egerieisoma sp.
ACGGCTATGTATATTTCGTTGTGATTGACGGCCGTTTCCACGGGCAGGGCGAAGGTGCAACCATTCCTGAAACTGCTGAGATAGCACGTGCTCTTGGAATGACAAATGCCTTGAATCTTGACGGCGGCGGCTCAAGCGCCCTTTGGATCAATTCTTTGGGAGTCCTCGGACACCCTTGCGACAACGGCCGCTGGGACCACGTTGGCGAACGCACAGTCCCGAACGTGATAATTGTTAAATAGCTGCCTGCTAATTGTTAACCGAAAGACTGTTTATGCAGAAGGCAATGAGAAACAGGAGAATTATAGAAATCAATTCAAAAATCCTGATACCTCTCTTCAATTCTTTTTGCGTTTCGGCCTTGACAAAGCATCCCAATACGAATTTACAGGTTTTAATGACAGCAAGGATGAACACCATCCAGAATAGAGTGTAAGCTCCGGTAATCATAGTGATAATTATTAATGTTTATTCAAAATTAACATACAACGAGCAGACTTGCAAATCTGAGGATTATCGTCAATTGTGAATCCAATGATTGCTTTTGCCTGCTATCAGCCATCTTAGATTGATGTTGATAAAGCCTGGTCAAGCGTAAAACCATGTGTTCAGGCAAGAGGCAGAATGCCGGAGTGCAAGGTGCCAGAGTACAAGGCGCAGCATAAACCAAAAATCACCGTCCACGCTTGAATGCACAACACCACACTCTGGCGATGGTGAGCGTGGACGATGAGGCAAAATTGCCTCACCCTCCACACCAATACGCCTCGCAAGACTATTCGAGGCCAATAAACGCGGACGGTGATTTTTGGTTTAGCGAATAGTTCACGCCGCACATCACTACCTTCAGCCCGAAAAAGACCTGTCCATGTGAACCTTGCCTGATAGCATTCCAGCAAGGCTTTGGTGGACAGGTGTGCCCTTTTGGGTGAGACCTGTCCAAGTGTCCGCTGTCATAGCGCATTACTGATGTGCTTGCATGGACAGGTGTTTTTCATGTTCGCAGATTCATTCGCCCGCTTCACTCTGAAACGCTGCTCATTTGCTGCCGGACCGCTTCGTCCGTACATCTTCGTGTCACCAACTATTCGTGATACTGTGTTTACCATGCTCAATGCCTGATTGATATGGGTATTGAGCACACCTCGTTTTGTAATCCATTGATAATCAGCAGTGAATTTCAGGCCACCATGCTCAATACCATGCAATGTAGTGCATTGAGCACACTGCCCGTGAATTTTATAGTCCGAACAGCGGATGCTATGTCACCGCTATTTTCACCAGAACACAAGGGTTTGCACCTGAGCCGGCTTGGGACAGAACCCCAAGCGGAAAAAGTGGTCAAGGCCTCATCAGAGGCCTAGCGGAAGCCGCGAACTTGCTGGAATGCGGGAATAATGCTGAAAGCAGCAAGTTCGGTATAGGCCGGGAGCGGTGCAGTACTGATACCGCATCAGCGGTATAGCGATGCCCGCGGATTTGTGCGAAGGCGGATGAATTGCTTAGTGGCACAAATCCGGTATAGGGCAAGGAGCGGGAATAAATATAATCTGGGGCAGAGCCCCAATAAAAAATAGAGACATACCTCGTATGTCTCTATTTCTTCGAATAAAGGGTGGAAGGAGGGGCTCGAACCCTTGACCCCTGGTGCCACAAACCAGTGCTCTAGCCAACTGAGCTACATCCACCATTTGGGATTGCAAAGGTATGATATTTTTTCAAATGTGCAATATCATTGGCTGGATTTTTCTATTGAACTCAAAATTAGCATTGCACAATAGTCAGTTTCTAAACGCAGTCATTCGGCAAATAACCTGGCATACGAGCAATTTTGTCAAGTATTTTTACGAAAATGACTTTTCTTTACTAACTTTGTAGATTCATGGAAAAATGAATAATTAGAACAAAAACAAATATTTAACACACTATTTATGGCTCGTGAGATAAAATTTTCTCTGGTGTACAGAGATATGTGGCAATCTTCAGGAAAATATACTCCAAGGGTTGACCAACTTACAGAAATCGCACCTGTGATCATTGACATGGGATGTTTTGACCGTGTTGAGACAAATGGTGGTGCATTTGAACAGGTAAACCTCCTTTATGGCGAGAATCCTAACAAGGCAGTCAGAGAGTGGACAGCTCCTTTCAACAAGGTAGGTATTCAGACTCATATGTTGGAGAGAGGTTTGAACGCATTGCGTATGAACCCTGTTCCAGAAGACGTACGTTATTTGATGTACAAAGTAAAGAAAGCTCAGGGTACAGACATTGCCCGTTCTTTCTGCGGTTTGAACGATCATAGAAACCTCAAGGGATCAGTTCTCGGTGCAAAGGCCGGCGGAATGATTTCACAGGTTGCTCTCAGTATGACATATTCACCGGTTCATACCGTTGAATATTACATGGGTGTTGTTGACCACGTTGTAGAATATGGTTGCGACGAAATATGTCTCAAGGATATGGCCGGTATCGGTCGTCCTGCATTCCTTGGCAGACTTGTAAAGAACATCAAGGACAAATATCCACACATCAAGGTTCAGTATCACGGACATACAGGTCCTGGCTTCTCAGTAGCTTCAATGCTTGAGGTTGCCCGCGCCGGTGCTGATTACTTGGACGTAGCAATCGAGCCTCTTTCATGGGGTAAGATTCATCCTGATGTAATCACCATTCAGGCTATGCTCAAGGATGCCGGCTTCCTTGTAAAGGACATCAACATGAACGCTTATATGGAGGCAAGAGCCCTTACACAGAAGTTCATTGATGATTTCCTCGGATACTTCATTGAGCCAACCAACCACCTTTGCTCATCACTCCTCGTAGGTTGCGGCCTCCCTGGCGGTATGATGGGTTCAATGATGGCTGACCTCAAGGGATTCCACAATGCAATCAACATGGGCCTCAGAAATCAGGGCAAGAAAGAGCTTTCACTTGATGAGCTCGTAGTTCTCCTCTTCAAGGAGGTTGAATATGTATGGCCAAGACTCGGTTACCCACCATTGGTAACTCCTTTCAGCCAGTACACAAAGAACACCGCCCTCATGAACCTCATGCATACTCTTAAGGGTGAGCCAAGATGGAAGACCATTGACCCTGACACAATGAACATGATCATTGGTAAGGCGGGTAAGCTTCCTGGCGAACTTGCTCCTGAGATCAAGCAGATTGTTAAGGACAAGGGTCTTGAGTTCTACACGGGCAATCCACAGGATGCATTCCCTAACGAGCTTCCTAAGTTCATAAAGATGATGGAAGAGGAAGGTTGGGACAGAGGTCAGGACGATGAGGAACTCTTCGAGTTTGCAATGCACGAGCGCCAGTACAGGGATTACAAGAGCGGTGCTGCAAAGGCACGTTTCGAGCATGACCTTGAGGCAGCCAAAGAGAAAGCAAAAGCTCCTATCATTGTTAAACGTCCGGTTATTGAAATACCTAAGTTCGACGTTGATAAGATTGTTGCCAAGTATCCTAATGCAACACAGATTCAGGTTCCTGTCAAAGGACAGATTGTTTGGCAGTACGATGTTGCCGATGAGGGTCAGGCACCTGTTGTTGGCACACAGTTCAAAGCCGGCGAGCCTGTTTGCTATGTTCAGGCATATTACGGCATGGAAGAGGTTAAATGCCCTATCGATGGCAAACTCGTTGCTGTAACTGCAAAGCAGGGTGACAAGGTTCAGAAAGGCGAAATCATTGGTTTCGTTGAGTAACCCATCTATAGATTTTCAAGTACCCGCTTCCTTCATTGGAGGCGGGTTTCTTTTTTTCTACAGCGATAGTTCATTACACCACTCTTCGCAGCAATTCGTTTGTCAGCGGCAGTCAGTTCATCTGAAAAACTTCGCCTTTCCTGGGCGAAGCTTTTTCATATTCCACTGACCTGCCGCTACTAGTTCATTCCCGCTCCCGGGCTATACCGAACTTGCTGCTCTTCGCAATTCTTCGCAGTTCATTCGCAAGTTTTCGCATTCCAGCAAGTTTGCGCCCTCCGCTAGGCCGCTGATGCGGTTTTTCTTTCATTGGGGCTCTGCCCCAAACCCTGCTTCACCGCTTCCGGACTATACCGAACCTGCTGCTCCTCGCAACTCTCCGCTTTTTTTTCGCAAGTTTTCGCATTCCAGCAGGTTCGCGCCCTCCGCTAGGCCGCTGATGCGGCCATTCTTCCAGTGGCGGTAGCTTCATTCGGACACGTTTTTCTTAAAAATGCGCCAATTTTGTCTTTCCGGCACTCGTTTGAGCGCATTTTTGCTGAAAATGCGTCCGTTTTGTCTTTTCGGCCCCTGTTTTGACACGTTTTTCCTCAAAATACGCTCGTTTTGGTCCAAACGGCCGAGAAATGTGCATATTTTCGGCCAAATGACATATCGTCCAGGAAATGATTGATTTTTTTGAGGCTGAAGAAGAATGACAATGGACAAAATCCTGTACACGCTGCATGTCTGTTTTGTCAAGCGAAGTCATTTACTATCTTGATATGCTTGACATGCGGAAGCAGCGAGTTTTGTTCAAAGATTATTTATAAATTTGTGTGAACAAATGAATGTTATATGAGACAGATCATAGAGTTCCTGACGGATTTGTCATTGAACAACAACAGGGAGTGGTTCCAGACACACAAGGCTGAGTACCAGCAGGCACAGTCAACCTTCAACCAGTTCACGTTGAAACTGATAGATGCCATAAGTGCTTTTGACGAGCAGATTGCGGAATCCAGGCTCACGCTGAAAGACTGCACCTACAGGATTTACAAGGATATGCGCTTTTCCAAGGAGAAGGTTCCTTACAAGACCCATTTTGGTGCGTATGTGAACAAGGGCGGAAAGAAATCTCCTTATGGCGGTTATTATTTCCATATTGAGGCACCTGCGATAGTGACAGCGGATGGTCTGTATCAAAGCAAGGGTCTGATAGGCTCCAACCTGCTGGCAGCCGGCATCTATTGTTATGAGCCCAAAGTGCTCAAGAGCCTGAGAGACGAATTTTCAGTTAACGGAGATACCTTTTTGAAAGCTATCGCCAGTGCAGAAGGATTTGAACTGGATGGGAGCAGAGCCTTGAGGAAAGTTCCTGCGGAGTTCGCCTTTGCTCCTGAGAGGTGGCATGAGCTGCTCAGGCAGAGGGACTTCTCACTGTGCAGGGAATTCGGCAATGACTATGTCCTTGGCAGGAACGGGAAACTGTCCATGGACGGACTTGTGGAAAAAGTTGCGGCTGATTTCTCGAAATGCCACGAATACATCCGCCTGCTGAATATGGCCATTGACTATGCCATGGAACAGTAAGTGGTACTCCCGAGGGGAATCGAACCCCTACCGTCAGAACCGGAATCTGAAATTCTATCCATTAAACTACGGAAGCGTCATGTATTGTGCAAAGGTAATTCCAGACAAGCAGAATTGCAATTTTTGATGCTTATTACTTTTACTCAATAAATAATGTAACGTTCAAATAACATGAAAGTAATTAGTGAATCAATAGGTATTGATAAAGTAAAGGAACTTGCGCATAATTATTATGGCGATATGGTAAAAGCCGTTGCCGATATAGACAAGGGCGTAATTGCCATTGATGCTGAACTCCATGCGGATCTGGAGCGGGCATTGTTGATTGATGGTTCTGCACAGGAAGCGTTATGGGGTTATAATATTTATCCAGAAGCTGATGAGGAAGACTTTATAGAGTTTGATTCGCTTATTAATATCAGGCCAAGACAAGGCAATAGAGGCAGAGGCGTTGAGGATGAAGTTGTAAGGGATGCTATTATTGAATTAACCAATAAAAGAATTATACGCTGATGGAACTGCCTGTAAGACCGGATGAGGCCAAGTGGGCTGCAATGCCTTTCATAGATCAATTGGCTAATATCGGGAGCGAGGTGGGCCGTACTGCCAAATGGGTGCGCAAGGGCAAGGAATCCATGGCGGAAAGCGCCTGTCTCAGAGCCTTGGACCTTTTTGATTTGACCATTAAATACGGACGACTGGGCAGTGAAGGAAGGGAGTCTGCCCTGTTCGAATTATGCCGTAGCCGAGATATGTTCACAGGCGCTTATCTAGACAAGGACTGCGATACACTGAACTGGCTCGATTCATATTTCGGGCAGTTCGCCACTGCCTCCAGGATGAGGCGTTGAAACCTGTCTTGAAGTATATGATATTTCAAATCAGGTATCCGAAAGATTTCATACGGTTCGTGAATTCCTTGATGCAATTGGATTTGACAAGAATACGATAGCCTTCGGCCATGATAATCATTGATCGGAATTCCTTATCGCGTGACAGCAGATCCATTATCTCCTTGTTGGACTGGTCAATCTTGAATATGTTGTATTGTACAAGGGACTCTTCCATAAGGGGGTTGCAACGGCTTTCCAATTCCTTAAAGAAATCTTTCCAGATTTGTGGCGCATCATTGCAAATGAAATCATTGAAAAATGATATTTTTTCTTCAACATCTCTTTTTGAGGAACAATTGCTCAAAAATGATTTGTAACTGAGCAGGTAGCGTGAGTTTCCGATGTATTGTGCAACTCCTGCCAGCAGGTTACGATATGGGGAATCGGGGTCAAGTGATTTTATTATCAATCTTTCAGGGTCGAGTTCGAAGT